>NZ_JACTOJ010000090.1:0-511 GCF_032335695.1 Clostridium sp. 19966 | reverse complement strand
GGGGGTTAGTTTACAATATTTAAGTTAATTTATTATATATATTAGAAGGGAAGTAATGGGAACATGGATATTAACCAGATTATTGGATATGTATTAAGTTTAATTTTAATAAGTTTGACAGGATTTATAATTAAGGAGATTGCTTTATTAAAGGACAGTGAATTTGTTAAAAATTTCAAGGAAAAAGCAATAGGTGTACTTGGAAATGATAATGAGGGCAAATTAGAGAAGATTGTTAAAGATGCTTGTATTGAGGTAGAGCAACTTGCTAAAGAAGGACTAGTAGAAAATATTAGTGGTAGTAAGCATAATAAAGCTTTGGAACTTATAGAAAGTGCTTTGGCTAAGGCTGGATTAAAAGTTACAGATGAAGAAATTTATAATTTAATAAAGGTTACTATTGGATATATGAATCAAGGTAAGTAAAAAAATTATTACTAATGATTATTTATATGCATTTGATATTATAACAAAAATATGTATTGATTTACAAAAATGGACATGCTATTAT
>NZ_JACTOJ010000089.1:0-543 GCF_032335695.1 Clostridium sp. 19966 | reverse complement strand
ATTTTGATAAACTAAATCCAGTAGAAAGCATGTATCATCACCGCTTCGCTATTGGATTTAAGCTAGTTCTTTGAATTATGAATATCAGGATTTTGAAGGAATACATTGGCTGGAAGTTGTTCCGACCAAGGCATATGTTTTAGCAGCGTATCTTTGTTTTTATCCTTATCCTCCAAATTAGAAAGCACATCTATTAAGTAGGTCAAATACTTTTCTACAGCTAAACCATTAGCTTTAGCTGTTTCTATAACGCTGTAAATAGTGGCGCTAGCGCTAGCACCTCTTGAAGTGTTATGCAACACCCAATTTTTGCGACCTATAACAAAGGCTTTTATAGCTCTTTCAGATGCATTATTATCGATTTCGAGAGATCCATCTGTTAAGAAAATTCTAAAACTTGGCAAAAGCTTTTGAGTGTAGGCTAGCGCCTGACCAAGTGGACTTTTAGGTAGAGCTTTAGGAATTTCTTCATCTACGTATTTTATAAAAGCTTCTATAATCGGCTCTGATTTTTCTTGCCTTATTTCGAAGCGTTTAGCGTAG
>NZ_JACTOJ010000088.1:0-633 GCF_032335695.1 Clostridium sp. 19966 | reverse complement strand
TATTTAGCATTTAGCTAAATTCTTCATGAAAAAGCGAAGCTTTTTCAGTGGCCTCCCCGAACTGAAGGAAGTTTTAAATCAGTGTAAAAATCAACACTGATTTAAAACAGAGCCTAAAAAATAACTATAAATAGTAATTTTGTAGAGCAGATTATTTATATTAGGAGGTATTAGCATTATGGATGATGAATTGAAAATCAAAATGTACTCATTTACGGTGGATTGCAAAGATCCGCATGAATTAGCAAAATTTTATGCGGCGTTGCTCAAGTGGGAAACAATGGTTATGGATGAAGAATGGGCATGTGTATATGCTCCAGGAACCAATCAGGGAACATATCCATGCATATTGTTTCAACGGAATCTTGAGTATAAACCGCCTGTGTGGCCGGAAGAGCCTGAAGCTCAACAGCAAATGGCGCATATAGACTTAGCCGTTAATGATTTAGAAAAAGCAGTTCAATATGCAATCCATTGTGGAGCAACAATAGCAGATGAGCAATTTTCTAATAATTGGAGAGTTGTAACTGGCAAGTACTTTGGGAGAAATTTCGGCAAATAATTTTACTGAATTTTTTCCAGTTGTTTTTGTTTGAACAAGGATTCCCTATGTTCTAACCTAAAGCTCTTACC
>NZ_JACTOJ010000087.1:0-718 GCF_032335695.1 Clostridium sp. 19966 | reverse complement strand
GAAGATATGCGATGAGCAAATCAAAGAATTTATTATGGAGTCAATTGATGGGGATGCTGCTGATTATGGCTACAGAAAAATAACCTATCACCTAAGGAAATATTACAGCCTTACAATCAACCATAAGAAGGTTTATAGGCTGTGTAAAGAGCTTGGGATACTCAAAGACCAAAGGGTTGTTAAACCAAAAGTTAAAAGAACTATTGCAGTAAATAGAATTATAACAGGCTCAAATCAACTTTGGGAAATGGATATAAAGTACGGCTATATCCATGGTGAAGATAAATTTTTCTACCTGCTAAACCTTATTGACATCTTTGATAGAAGTATAATTGATTATCATATGGGTTTTCACTGCGAAGCAAAAGATGCGGTAGCATTACTGAAAAAATGCCTAATACTAAGAAATTTATTTGAAGAAGGAGCTGATAAGCCTGTAATAAGAACAGATAACGGGCCGCAGTTTGTGAGTTATAGATTTAGCCAATGCTGTGAAGAAATTGGAATAGAACATGAGAGAATACCAGTTAAAACACCAAATAAAAATGCACATATAGAATCATTTCATAGAATACTTGAAGATGATTGTTTGAAAAAATATGAATTTAAAAGCTATGTACAAGCATACGAAGCGGTAAACGAATTCATGGAATTTTATAACAAAAGAAGAATTCATTCAAGTTTGAAGTTTATGTCACCAAATGAATTTTATAACCTT
>NZ_JACTOJ010000086.1:0-737 GCF_032335695.1 Clostridium sp. 19966 | reverse complement strand
TTGTGCAACAAAGTAAACCACTTGCTAAGCAAGTGGAAGAAAAAAGGCTTATGCCGTTGAGTAGAAAAAAACTCCTATGTTAAAATAAATGCAGGTCTAGCCAACCGCAAATAGAAGAACATAGGAGGATGTCTAATGAAAGACACAAATAGTTTATCGCATACAACATGGAATTGCAAGTATCACATAGTATTTGCACCGAAATATAGAAGACAGGTGATATACGGGAAAATAAAGAATGATATAGGAAAAATAATAAGAAAGCTATGTGAATGGAAAGATGTAGAAATAATAGAGGCAGAAGCATGTCCGGATCACATACATATGTTAGTGGAAATACCACCGAAGATAAGCGTATCAAGTTTTATGGGATATTTGAAAGGGAAAAGTAGCTTAATGATATTTGACCAGCATGCAAACATGAAATATAAATACGGGAACAGAGAATTTTGGTGCAGAGGATATTATGTGGATACAGTGGGAAAAAATAAAAATAAAATAGCAGAATATATAAGGAATCAATTACAAGAAGATTTAGCATATGAACAAATGAGCATAAAAGAACTAGTTGACCCGTTTACGGGTGAGCCGGTAAAGAAAAGCAAAAAATAGAGTCGCTTTAGCGACTGCATGGGAAAATATGCGATTGGCAGACTGATTCAGAGGGCTTTCAGCCCAGCCAGTAATAGGCCCTTATAGGGCTGAGCAAACCACCGGCTAAGCCGGTGGTTATGATT
>NZ_JACTOJ010000085.1:0-961 GCF_032335695.1 Clostridium sp. 19966 | reverse complement strand
TTGTTTATTACTATGTTCTCCTTAACCTTATCTCCTATTAGATCGTATCTAAGGTCTGTATCCGTATATATATTGCTGTACTGAACAGAGGAGGAGTTTTTTTCTACAGTCTCCTTTTCACTGTTATCCATGATATTTTCCTTGGCTTTAGCTTTTTTATCGGCTGAAAGAGTGCTTATTTTCTTGTCACTGCTGATCTTTTTATCTGCTTCAGCCTTCATGCTTTCCTCTAGCTTTTTACTGTCCTTTTCTAGTATCTTTGAGGAGGCAGCTTTATTGCTGTTATCTAGTCCCCAGCTTATTTCGTACTTGTCCTTTTTTAAGCTTACCAGCTTCTTTTTCTTAGTATTCTTAGAAAAGCTTACTTTAAAACTGTTGCTGGTATTTGTCAGTGCGTTTTTATCCTCCTGCTTGCTGGAGCTTTGCGCCGTTTCAGCTTTTGGAGAAGTTTGGCTATTATCTCCATCATCGGAATTGTCCGTGTCTGAAGCAAGTTCATCATCCTCAGCATCCTGAAGAGTGTTGTCTATATCCTTCCACTGACCATCCTCATAGTAATGAACTGGCTCATTGTATATAACTGCCTCATAGGAATTGTCATCCATTAAAAACTGCTTTATATTTTCCTCTCTTTTGTCATTAATTTCCCCCACTATTTTAGGTACTGCCTCTTCTTGCTTAGCAGCCTGAGAGGTGCCTTCAGTATTGGTTATTGCAGGCTTTGAGTCATCAGCTTTTACCATGGTTGGAAGAGCTGTAGCCAAAACTGTAGTCATTAAAAGTATAGATAAGATTTTTTTAGAAGACCTCATTTCTTTCCCCCTTGTAATATTTTGTGTAAATTTGTCATTTTACTTTTATGTATCTATATTACAGGCTGTGGAGCTTAATATAAACAATTATCGTTCGTATTTTTCCTTCACATTAATACACATAACGACAAAAAACGCAGAAGCTTATT
>NZ_JACTOJ010000084.1:0-1031 GCF_032335695.1 Clostridium sp. 19966 | reverse complement strand
TTAGAGGTTTATTTTTATTATTAATGCTATTTATGATTTATGTAAATGGAGAAATTAGTTTATTAATGATATATTCTATTGTATTTACATATGCAATTGTAGATACTTTTTATAATCCAGCTACTAATGCAATAATACCATTTCTATTTGATGAAAATGACTATATTGCAACAAATTCCTTTACTTCATGGGTTCAAAATTTATCTTTGCTTGTTGGACCTATACTTGGCACAGTAATTTATTCGAATTTAGGAATTTTATTCATATTAATCTGTGATGCAATTTCATTTTTTCTTGTTATGACCTTTACCATCTTCTTAAGGTTTAAAAAGATAAATAATCATATAAAAAAAAGCATATACCTATTGCAGGATTTTAAACAAGGTGTAAACTTATTATTTAAAAGTAAAGACTTATTATTTGCTACACTTGGAATTTGCTCTTCAAGATTTTTTATTAATCCATTTTATACTATTGGTTTACCTCTTATTATTATCAGCTTCCTTAAAGCACCGGTATATGCCCTAAGCATTACTCAGTCATTTATTATTGCAGGTACATTGGTATCCCCTGTAATTGTTATATTACTAACAAGAAGATTCACAGATGCTATGTCACTTAAAGTTAGTCGCATGGGGAAAATCATTCCATTTACTATTTTATTAGCTGCTGGATTCAATGCTTTTTCAAAATATCTAAATACACATATTTCACTTTTAGTTATATACTTTTCTGCTATATGTTTTCTAGCAACAATGTTTAATTCAAGCGGCTTTGTATTTTTAAATTCATATTTTCAAAGAAGAGTTTCAAATGAATATTTGGGTCGTTTCGCCAGTGTTCGATTTATGTTTTATTCTGTTGCAGAATTACTAGGAACAAATTTCTTTGGATTACTATATGGAAAAGTTGAAATATTTTATCCCCTATTAATGGTACTGATTGGAGCTATTATTGAGGCTATTTTGCTAAGCTATGTTAGCAAACAAGACGATATTAATATATCCACTTAATGAATATCAATAGTGTTG
>NZ_JACTOJ010000083.1:0-1227 GCF_032335695.1 Clostridium sp. 19966 | reverse complement strand
CCGAACACTTTAAAATAAAGAAAAGAGAAGGAAGTGTTATGATGGCTAGAGGTCAAAAACAATATACAGAAGAATTTAAAAATACAATTGTAGAGCTTTATAACTCCGGAAAAAGCTTAGCGGAGCTAAGCAGTGAATATGCCGTTTCAAAATCAACGATAACTGGATGGGTTAAAAAGAATAAACCAGTAACTGTGGATAAAGATACAACTATAACAGCTGCTGAATATCAAGCAATGATAAAGAAAAATAAGCAACTTGAAGAGGAAATTGAAATATTAAAAAAAGCTATGGGCATATTCGCAAGGAAATAACTACTGTATTTGAATTCATCACTAACAACAAAAGATATCATGATATAAAGCTTATGTGTAAGGTATTAAAGGTATCTAGAAGTTCCTATTATAAGTATTTAAATAGTAAACCAAGCAATAGAGAATTAGAAAATAAAAAAATAGAAGAAGAAATTATGAATATCTACAAAGCAAGTAAAAAACGTTATGGGGCTGTTAAAATAAATGAATCTTTAAAAACATTGGGGATAAATATTAGTATAAAGAGAACTCAACGATTGATGATAAAATTAGGAATAAAGTCTATAATAATAAAAAAATATAGACCTACATCATCAAAGAGCAAAATAAAAGAGCAAGAAAACGTTTTAAAAAGAGACTTTAAAACTACTACTATTAATGAAAAATGGGTAACAGACATTACCTATATCCACACAATTAAGGATGGTTGGTGCTATTTAGCCTCAGTTATGGATTTATATAGCAGAAAAATAATTGGCTACGCCATGTCTAAGTCTATTGATACAACCCTTGCATTGCAAGCTGTAAAAAATGCTATTAAGCTTCAAAGTCCAACCAAACCGTTGATCCTGCATAGCGACTTAGGTTGTCAATATACAAGCTTTGCTTTTAAAGAATATATAGATAGCACTAAAATGATAATCCATTCTTTTAGCGGTAAAGGTTGCCCTTATGATAATTCTTGCATTGAGTCTTTTCATGCCTCTTTAAAAAAAGAAGAAGTTCATCTTGTTAAATATTTTGATTATGATGCTGCAAGACTTGCTATATTTGAGTATATAGAAGCTTGGTATAACAGAAAAAGGATACATAGTAGTATTGGATATTTAACTCCACAAAAATGCGAAGATTTAGCTAGAAAAATTGTATAAAAAGTTCAACTTTTTGTGTCTAAGATATTGACATAGATCCA
>NZ_JACTOJ010000082.1:0-1238 GCF_032335695.1 Clostridium sp. 19966 | reverse complement strand
AGGGAGAATAGGGAGTCTCCTTAGAAGTGAATCAAAAGCTGATAGTATACTGGAAGAAGATATAATAAAACAACAAGCTGAGATAGCAAATAAGGGGGTTACTAAAGCTGAACCATTCGATATTGTAAAATATGGTAATAAAACCCCAGGATTAGAAAATCACCATGGTGTAATGGATATGTGGGCACAGAAGAATATTCCAGGGTATAAGCCTAGACCAGCAGATTCAACAGCGATAGCATTAACAAAGGGACAGCATAATGCAACAAGGTCTGTATTCGGAAAGTGGAAGTATGAAAACTATGGATTTAAAGGAAAAGTAGATTGGGAAAATGTTTCACCAAGAGAAATTCAGAGGCTTTCAGAAAGAATGTTTGATGCTGCTAAAGTACCGCAAGATGCTAGAGCTGAATATTATAGAGAATTTAATAAATATATATATGGATTAGAAAAGTAAAGGAGATGTGTTCAATGGATATTAAAGAGATAATAAAGAAAGTAAGTTCTCTACAGAACTGCACTGTTTACCAACCATCAGGCATGATTAGTCTACCAAATGGTTTAGAAGCACCAGATGATTTAGTTGAGTTCTATAAAATATGTGGGGGTATTAGTTTATTCGAAGGTGCTCCGTATGCAGTTAAGATTGTAACACCAGAAGAGTTTATTAGCGCTAACCATGTAATAATAGGAGAAGAAATCATTAATGCAGAGATAGAAAAAGGAACTTATGATAATGAAATATCAAAGGATTGGTTTATAATAGCTGACTTATATAACTCAGATTATATAGTTATAGACTTAAATAAAGAACGTCTAGGTCAATGTTATAAAGCATTCTGGGACAGTTATCCAGAGGTTGGAAGTACAACAATAATTGCAAAATCTTTTACTGAGCTATTAATGCAACTAGTAGAAAATAGAGGTGAATATTGGTACTTCTTAAAAGACGATTATATATCATATGGTGATGCTTATGATGGTATTGATACAGAATAGAATTAAGCACTTACTACAAAATTAATGATAGAATAGATGCATAAAAAGATAAGAAGAATTAATCGAATTAACTAAAGATTTTATAGATGATGATACTATTGATGATATAGACACCATCGTAGAAGATATGGTGCTAGAATATAAATAGTACAAGTTGAAAGTGAAAAAATCCAAAATAAAAGATATAATAAAAATAGTGAAAGATGGAGGGTTTGGACATGAGTAGACAACAATTTACA
>NZ_JACTOJ010000081.1:0-1343 GCF_032335695.1 Clostridium sp. 19966 | reverse complement strand
TGGAGCTAGAATATAAATAGTACAAGTCAAAATGAGAAAATCCTATAGATTAAAAGGTGGTACAATAAATGTATCAGATGAAGGAGGATCTCATTATGGCAAAACAATTTGACAAACAATTTAAGCTTGATGCAATTCAGTATTATAAGGATCATAAGGATCTAGGATTGATAGGCTGTGCAAGCAACCTTGGAATCAGTCAGCAGAGCTTATCAAGATGGCAAAAAGAACTGAAAGAGTCAGGAGATATTGAATGCCGGGGTTCAGGCAACTATTCTTCTGATGAAGCAAAAGAGATTGCCAGATTAAAACGTAAACTTCGGGATACAAAGGATGCTCTTGATGTTCTAAAAAAAGCCATCAGCATTCTGGGAGAATGACAGAAGCTGTTTTTATTGAAGTTTCTAAAAAGGCAGAAAAAGCAAAAGAAGAAAAGCGCCGTATTTCTGTCTCTGGAATGCTGCAAATACTAGGCGTATCAAGATCAGGATATAACACTTGGCTCAAACATTTACCATCCGGCCAACAGAAACGTAAAGACTCTGTTCAGACTAAAATTCAGAAAATATATGATGATTCCAAACAAAATTATGGAGCACCTAAAATCACTAAAGAACTTCGTGATGATGGTGAAGTCATCTCTGAAAGAACAGTTGGTAAATATATGAAAGAAATGGGTATCAAAGCCCAGTGGGTAAAACCCTATGTAATTACTACAAAAGATTCTGATTTTAGCAATGAACTTCAAAATATCCTTGATGAAAACTTTAATCCTGATCGCCCTGATGCTGTCTGGTGCAGCGATATTACTTATATATGGACGGTGGACGGTTTTGTCTATCTAACCAGCATTATGGACCTGTTCTCCAGAAAGATTATTGCCTGGACTTTATCAAAAACACTGGAAGTATCCTGTGTAATTGAAACAATAAATAAAGCAAAAGCAAGACGAAAGACCATGTTTCCATTGATTATTCATAGTGATCGTGGCAGTCAGTACGTTTCTAAAGAATACCTGAAAGCTACTGTTCAAATGCAACGCAGTTACTCTAAAAAGGCATTTCCATGGGATAATGCCTGCATTGAATCATTCCATGCCATAATCAAAAGAGAATGGCTGAATCGATTCAGAATCCAGAATTTCAATCATGCATATCAGCTTGTATTTGAATATCTGGAGACTTTTTACAACACCAAGCGGATTCATAGTCACTGCAATTATATGTCTCCAAATGATTATGAAAAACTCTATCAGAAAAGTCTGGCAGATGGAATCTTACTTGTTGGTTAAAATGAGGATACGTTTCTCATTTTAACTTGTACTAAATCTTGACATAGGACCA
>NZ_JACTOJ010000080.1:0-1365 GCF_032335695.1 Clostridium sp. 19966 | reverse complement strand
TGGTGCTAGAATATAAATAGTACAAGTTGAAAGTGAAAAAATCCAAAATAAAAGATATAATAAAAATAGTGAAAGATGGAGGGTTTGGACATGAGTAGACAACAATTTACAAAAGAGTTTAAAGAGGATGCTGTAAGGTACTATCTAGAACATAAAGACTTAGGGATAACACAATGTGCAAAAAATCTAGGAGCAAGTAGAACAGCCTTATTTACATGGATAAAAAATGCAGAAGCTAATAACGGAGAGGTACCTACAAGAGGCTCTGGTAATTTCCAAAGTGATGAAGCCAAAGAAAATGCAAGATTGCGTAAAGAATTAAAAGATACTCAAGATGCATTAGAAATATTAAAAAAAGCGATCAGCATTCTGGGAAAATAACAGAAGCTCTCTTTATTGAAACATCTACAAAGGAAGATGAATTGAATGAAGAAGGTAAACGCCGACTTAATGTTAGCGGAGTGCTGAGAATACTAGGCGTTTCTAGGAGTGGCTATAATTCTTTTAAGAAAAGATTGCCATCCGATAGGATGAAAAGAAAGGAAGATCTAAAAGCTAAAATTAAAGAAATTTATGATCAATCTCATCAAAATTATGGAGCACCTAAAATAACAGAAATTTTGCAGCAAAAAGGTGAAACTATTGCTGTAAAAACTGTTGGTAACTATATGAGAGAACTGGGGATAAGAGCACAATATATAAGACCTTATACAGTTACTACAATCGATTCTAATTTTAGCGAAGAACTTATCAACATATTGAATGAAGAGTTTAATCCGGAAGAACCAAACGCTGTATGGTGTTCAGACATTACTTATATTTGGACATATGAAGGCTTTGTATATTTAACAAGCATTATGGACCTATATTCAAGAAAAATAGTATCATGGGTACTTAGTACAACATTAGAAGCTAAATGGGTTGTGGAGGCAATAAATAAAGCCAAAGCATCAAGAAATATAACAAAACCATTGGTTATGCACAGCGACAGAGGTATACAATACACATGTTCCGCATACCAACAAGCAACAGATGAATTTATTAATAGTTATTCGAAGAAGGCTTATCCTTGGGATAATGCTTGCATAGAATCCTTCCATGCACTTATAAAAAGGGAATGGTTAAATAGATTTAAGATTTTAGATCATAATCACGCATATAGATTGGTGTTTAACTATATAGATGCTTTTTATAATACTGTAAGAATACATAGTCATTGTGGATATTTATCTCCAAATCAATATGAAGATAATTATAAAAATGAATTGGTGAAATTATATAAAATTGTAAGCTGATTTAAAATAGAGGTAGATTAACCGAAAAAAGTTCATGTTTAACTTGTACTTTTTCTTGACATAGTACCAA
>NZ_JACTOJ010000079.1:0-1465 GCF_032335695.1 Clostridium sp. 19966 | reverse complement strand
GGCTATTCTGAAAACCAATTTTTAGGGTCAATTGACCCTAAAAAAAGAAAAAAAGAATAACCACTAAATTATCCATGAATAATTTTTAAAAAATGGATAATAATTAAAATGTATTTTTGTATTAAGAAGCTTTTTGGATAGTAACCGAATATCCTAAAGCTTCAATTTTTTTTGCAAGTTTTTTTGCTTTAGATTCAGAATTCTTTTTATCAAAATAATCAATACCAAGTTCATTATAATGTTGTTTATTTTTTATCATATTGTATATAACAATGAGCATAGAATGAGCAACGGCAATAGCGGCCTTATTAGGACCTCGCCTAGCGGCTATTCTATGATATTGAGAATAAAAATAACTATTTTTATGCAAAGAAGCATTGTGAGCACACTCGACTAATGTAGACCGAAGATGTTTATTACCTTCTCTTGAAGAAGCACTTTTACGCTTACCTGCACTTTCATTATTTGATGGACAGAGTCCAGCCCAAGCAGAAATATGAGCTTCAGATGGAAATTGATCCATATTAGTGCCTATTTCAGAAATAATTTCTTCAGCAGAGACTTTTGCTATAGAAGGTATTTCATCAATAAGTTGAATAAGATCTTGAGATTTTTTAAGCCTATTTTCGATTTCTTCATTAAGTGAACTTATATAAGAAGAAAGAAAATCAATATGTTTAAGCTGAGCTTTCAAAATCATTTTTTGATGATCTGCAATAAGCCCGTTAAGGGCTTTTTTAAGTTCAGGAATCTTATTTTTTAGCTTACCTTTTGCAAGTTCTGCCAAGGTATTGCAATCAGTATTTCCTTCGATAATTTTTTCTATCATATGCCTACCAGAAACGCCTAAAATATTAGATGCAACAGAGTCTAATTTTATATTCGCTCCTTGAAGAATTTTTTGAATTCTAGAAATTTCTCTAGAACGTTCACTAATAATGCTTCTTCGATATCTAACAAGTTCTCTTAGTTCTCGCTGATCGCGAGAAGGAATAAAGCTTCCTCTAAGCAATCCATGTTTTAATAAATCTGCTATCCATTCAGAATCTTTGACATCTGTCTTACGACCAGGAACGGCTTTAATATGTTTAGCATTTACAACAAGAGTCTTAATATTCTCAAGCTCTAAAAGATTATAAATAGGCTTCCAAAAGACTCCAGTGCTTTCCATAGCTACAGCTTCACATTTATTAAATTTTATCCAGTCAATTAATTCAAGTAATTCCTCTGTCATTGCACCAAAAGATTTAGTTTCTTTTTTATTGTCATTAATGATACAAGCCACAATGATTTTTTTGTGAACATCAAGTCCACAACAAGATTTGTAAAGTACCTCCATAAATAAACTCTCCCAATTAATAAAATTATCGGCAGACTTCCTTAATATTAAATAATCTATTCTACGTGCTTTCGGTTACAAGCAACACTTATTCGTTCATAAAAGGAAGTCAAATCAAGCTATGTT
>NZ_JACTOJ010000077.1:0-1702 GCF_032335695.1 Clostridium sp. 19966 | reverse complement strand
TATAATTGACTACCAATTTTAATGCGCCCTCCGTGGCGCTAAAATTGCTTTGCCCGTCCTGGGCAAAATTACGCCAATTATAAGTCGCAATCCCTAAGAGTTCCTAGAACTGAAACGATAATATCAACATTTTAAAACATAGCCTCCCGAACTGAAGGAAGTTTTAAATCAGTGTAAAAATCAACACTGATTTAAAACAGAGCCTAAAATAATATTGATATAGTCTAAAAAATAAAAAAAGTGACATAAGACAAGGAAGCCTAATGTCACTTTTTATTTTAAGTTTTTAATTTGCCTTTTAAAAATCAGCTTTAGTAAGTAAATATCAAGTTTCCGTCTTTATAAGCCACTGGTTTTGATAAAAGCCATTGATTTGTAACGCTGTCATCAAAATAAAACAATGCCCCATTAGTTGGGTCAGATCCATGAAGAGCGGCATAAGCAGCATTTCTTGAAGCGGAATCAGCTGCATTATTGATTAGTCCGTTTTTAACAGGTGTAAATTGATAGTATCCGTTTATTTTCTCGTAAATTACACCTTTAAGAGTATTTGCGAACAACCCGCTTTGCACTCTATTTATTACCACAGCACCAACTGCTACTTTTGCTGAATAGGATTGATTAGCAGCTTCAGACTGTATAAGTCTTGCTAAAAGATCCAAGTCTTCCGCAGTATAAGGTATTACTGATGCGGATGGTGCATTTGAGCTGGAAGCAGCTGCAGCATATGGTACTAAAAGCTTTTGCCCTGGATATATGATGTTACTTGTTAAGTTATTAGCAGCTTTTAAAGAATCCACAGTTATGCCATATTGCTTTGATATTTGATATAAAGTATTACCTTTCTGTACAGTGTAATATCTGTCAGGAATAGAAATTACTTGTCCAGGTTTTATTACAGTAGAAGTTAATTTATTATAAGTCATTATATTCGTATAGCTTGTACCAAAAGTTTTACCTATGCTGTACAAGGTATCCCCAGACACAACAGTATAGTTAGTAGCAGCATGAGCTGCTTTAGCTCCTAGAACTGTGAACATAGCACAAAAAACTAATGCCTTTAATTTGTTATTTATTTTCATTTTACCCCCTAAGCCTCCGAAGTTAGTTGACGGGTTAGGATAGGAGACACCCCTCTTTATATATGCTTGGGCACAATATGCCTGCATTTTAAAGATTAACCCCAATGGAAATCCTCCGTACCTCATGTTATTTATTAGAAATTTTAATCTCTCATGAGGATTCGGCTCTGTGAGGTGATTGTAACAAAAATATTCAAGCTTTTCATTATTAAATTGATGGGCAAAGTGGATTATTGTTCCTATGTATAAGCAATATGGATATGTCTTTACAACCAATTTTATTAGGTGTATACTTTAATGGAAATAAAAATTGAATACGCTTATATTGATTGCTGGGGGTGCCTCAAGGCTGAGAGGGATTTTTATCCTAACTCCATGAACCTGATATGGTTAGAACCATCGTAGGGAAGCAGGAAGTTGTTTATGATAGCTTGCTTCGCGCAAGCTTTTTTGTTTGCCCGAAGAATTTATAATTTTTAAACAGCCCAGTACATCAGTATTGGGCTGTTATTTTTGTGCAACAAAGTAAACCACTTGCTAAGCAAGTGGAAGAAAAAAGGCTTATGCCGTTGAGTAGAAAAAAACTCCTATGTTAAAATAAATGCAGGTCTAGCCAACCG
>NZ_JACTOJ010000076.1:0-1713 GCF_032335695.1 Clostridium sp. 19966 | reverse complement strand
GAGGCCACTGAAAAACTGACAAAATAAAGCCGTCATCGCGAAAGTGATGGCGCTTTTACTTTTCATCCATAAATGACCTTAACAAAAAGGTTTTACGAAAGACACGTCGAATATATAACTTAGAAATAAGTTATTTTATTGATTGAAAGGGATGAATTAGATGATTAAGGGTCAACAACAATTTGTGGTAAGTGCGTATCAAGGATTATATGACATTATAATTCCAAAGGACAATTTTCTAAGAAAGCTTAATGCTTTAGTTGATTTTTCGTTCATCTACGATGAACTGCTTGAGAATTACAATGTAAACATGGGACGTGGCGCCAAAGATCCTATCATGCTATTTAAATACCTCATATTAAAGACTACCTATGAATTATCCGATGAGGATGTAGTATCAAGAACACTTTACGATATGTCGTTTAAATACTTCTTAAACTTAGCACCAGAGGAAGTTAATTTGATTCACCCTAGCACATTAACCAAGTTTAGAAAACTACGTTTAAAAGATATGAACTTGCTTGACTTATTAATTAAGAAAACAGTGGAAATTGCTATTGCTAAAGGAGTTTTGGTAAGCAAAACTCTTATTGTTGATGCCACACATACTAAAGCAAGGTATAACCAGAAGTCTGCACAAGAAGTTTTATTGGAGCGAGCAAAATCTTTAAGGAAAGAGATTTATAAGATCAATAGTGGAATGAAAGAAAAATTCCCTCAAAAGGTAACAAATGATAAGCTTGAAGAGATTATTGAATATTGCAGAGGCTTAGTAAATGTTGTGGAATCTACACCTGAGCTAGCAGTATATGATAATGTTAAGCAAAGACTCAATTATTTGAATGAAGCAATTGAGGATGACCTCGAGCATTTAGCACTCTCAACAGACGAGGATGCCCGCATAGGGCATAAGACACAGGATTCCTCATTCTTTGGATATAAAACACACATTGCTATGAGTGAAGAACGTATTATTACAGGAGCTGTTGTTACTACTGGAGAAAAGGCAGATGGCAAAGAACTCCAAGGATTAGTTGAAAAGAGTCAAGCGGCAGGTATGGCAGTTGAGGAGATAATTGGTGATGCGGCTTATTCAGAAAAAGGAAATTTAACGTATGCAAAAGAGAACCAAATCATAATGATCTCTAAACTTAATCCAATAATTTCGTGTGGGACTCGTAAGAAAGAGGATGAGTTTCAGTTTAACAAGGATGCTGGAATGTTTGTTTGCCCTGCCGGGCACATGTCTATAAGGAAAGCGCGACAGAGAAAGAAAGGACAAGGAACAAATCAGTCCGCTACATATTATTTTGATATTAAAAAATGTAAAAGTTGCTTTCAACGAGATGGTTGTTACAAAGAAGGTTCTAAATCAAAAACATATTCTGTAGCTATAAAATCTGAAGTTCATAAAGATCAAATGGCTTTTCAAGAAACGGAATATTTTAAGGCACGAGCAAGAGAGAGATACAAAATTGAAGCTAAAAATAGTGAACTTAAGCACCAGCACGGCTATAATGCTGCATTATCGTCAGGCTTAATAGGCATGCAGATGCAAGGTGCTCTTACAATATTTACTGTTAATATTAAGAGAATTATAAAGCTCCTAACATAGCTATAAGTTTTAAACACTATAGAAAAAGGGAAGAGCACGAAATATTTTACTAAATCGTGAAATGCTTCGTGCTCTATTTAGCATTTAGCTAAATTCTT
>NZ_JACTOJ010000075.1:0-1993 GCF_032335695.1 Clostridium sp. 19966 | reverse complement strand
TCCTGAGTTTGACACTTTAACGAAATAAAAATCCTGTAAAGCGTTGTAGTATAAGACTTTACAGGATTTTATGCTAATGAAAAAAGTGCGTAATGTTTTTTAATTTTTCGTATCTCTAAAAATTTTTTTCATATTTTGTGAAGAAATAATTTGATAGTCAGTTCGGAATCCAAAAGCTTCATGCAATGCATCAGTAAAATCAGTTCGAGTGTAGGTTGGAACATAACCCTCGCCTTTAATTTCATAGAAGTCCATCTCTTTCAATCCAGCTATAATTTCATGACAGGTATATTTTCCGTTAAGTTTTTTTTCAAGTAGTCTATATATAATCAATGATATAAAGCATGTTATAAAATGTGCTGTAATTCTATCGTCATTTTTTAAAAATACAGGTCTTGCCTTAAATTCACTCTTAATAATTCTAAAGCACTCCTCAATTTCCCATCTCCTCTGGTTTACCTTGATAATTTCAGACACATCATCATCAAGATTTGTACAAACACCATAAAAACCGTCAAAAGCTTCTTCTTTATTAATAAGAGTTTGATCAATGCTGTATAACTCATTTTCAGCAATTTCTCCATCTTGAGTACAGCTTGTTTTATTAATAAACCTTTTATAGTCATTAGCGTTGCATTTTTTGATTTTTGTTGGATTGTTCTTTATTATCTTTTGAGCACGTTCTATCTGTGAATTACGAATCTTACGCTGATAATTTCTATACTTTATGGAGTAGGTTACAACAAGCCGTTGTTCAAAATCATTTTCTTTAATCCAACGCTCCTTGTAAAATACTTTTGATAGAATTTTTGCTTTTCCTTCAGGAGTAGCTTTTTCTATCAATTCATCAAGCTTAGAAATATCATAGGTTTTATCACTACCAGGAAGTTTCCAACCTTCAGTACTGAGAGCCCACTTTTTTAGATAAGCTTTTAATTTTTTTAAAGATTGAGTGGTAATGAACGCTCGACCATCTTTAGCATTAAATTTTCTATTATCTTCTGAAGCCAGTCCAGCATCAGTGCAGACGATGAATTTAGAAAGTTCAAAATCCGAAATAATTTTCTTTTCTAATGGCTTTAGCGTAAGTTGTTCATTCATATTGCCTCTGTTGATACTGAAAGCAAGGGGAATACCACCACCATCCATGAATAACCCCATTTGAACTATTGGATTTGGCCTGTGTTCTTTTGAGGGACCATATTGCTTATTTCCATCTTCCTGTTCGATTTCGAAAAAGTAATTAGTGCAATCATAATAAAGAACACCAGTATTCCTTTTAGAAACCTTCAAGCTGTTTTCGTATAAGGATGACTGGATAAAATCTGTTTCCTTAGCCAAATATTCAAGTGCTCTATAAATTTGATGTAAATCAAAGTTTGGTTGTTCTATAAATTTCTTAGAGAGCTCATAAGTAGCATGCTTTGAGGAAGGAAAGATAATTCTTCCGTAAACTAATCTTGAAAGAATAGAATTTAAGTCAAAATCAAATTTGTACTTTTTAGAAATTTCCTCGCATGTCTTATCTAATTTAAGTTCGTGGTATATCTTTTGTAAAAAAAGATAACCGCAGTTGAAAGAGCTTTGTTCACCTTTATTAATAAGTTTTGAAGGTGAATACTTAACAAGTACTTCTCGTTTGTCTTCTTTTTCTTTAATATTAAGTTCTTTGACGTATTTTTTAGCCCATTCTATTGGATCTTGCCCACCCAACTTTTTTTCTAATTCGGCAATTGTTCCAAGTTTCTCAACAATTTGAGTGCGTTCTTTTCCGTTAACATATATTGTTTTTATAACATATAGAGAAGCTGCATTTTTAGATTTAGATATTTGTAACCTCATAATCAATTCCTCGTAAAAAAATCTTATTTTCCTTATATTATAACACATAACGCAAAACTACGCAAATATAAATACAGAAATTTGACAAAACAATAAGCCTATTTCAAGGCTTGCGAGGATTTTTTTTGTTATTTAACTGTCAAAGACCCGG
>NZ_JACTOJ010000074.1:0-2063 GCF_032335695.1 Clostridium sp. 19966 | reverse complement strand
TGATGCGACAGCCCCTTATTTTTCATTCCTACCTCATCATCAAAATTTTATTTGACACTATTGAAATCTAAACCTTAGCTTTATAAGAATAAATTAAAAATCTAAAACAATATAATGACTCTCAGCACGCCTTTATATTATAATAGTTTTCCAAGCTCTGTGCCCTTTAGTAATTCGCCTAAGGGTATATTTTTTAATGGAAGTTTATCAATGCCAAGACATGTTTTTGCTGCGTTGATTAATACACGAATATCATACTGACTTGGATATACTGGATCCACTTGCTTTTCTAACCCTAGCAGTGCGTATACAGCCATAACTGCGCTCCTTACGGAATATTCTACTGTGAAAACACAATCTTCAGGAACTTCTGCAAACTGTCCTAAGAAACCAAAGTTCTTGCTTCCTGCTGGAATCACTTGAGGTCTGTCCCCTGCCACACGAGGCATAAATTGTGAAGTGATGTAAGGCATCATGCTAGGTATTACATTAACTGTATTTGCAAGAATCCCAGGTATTCTTTCCTCCAATCCAATATGATAAAGCAGTTCTTCAAGCATTTCACGGCCTGTACATTCTGAGAAGGTCTTTTTAACATAGTCTCCGGGAACATCCATATTCAAGGCATATGCCCAAAATACTTTCACATTATCTGGTTGACCTATAAAATGCGGATGTTTAGGAACAACCCAACTCATTAGCCAGCTTGAATCCTTTATTGTCACAAGTCCGCCCATACCAGGCTTATCTCCTGTCAGTTTTAGAATATATGGAAATACAATATCATCATCCTTTAAGGTTATAGTAAAGGACATCCATTTTGTTTTATCAATGTCACTGCAGAATTTTTCCGGATGACCAAAATCTGGGGACTTCTTAGCTATTTTTTCCCATACGTTAAAGCAGCCTTTATCCTCAGATCTATTTAAAACAGCAGGATGATCCAAATCACCTTTTGTTGTATTCTCAGTCATGGAACCATTAGTAAACAGTACCATATCATCACTCTTTACATTAATGATTTCATTCTTGCCATTTTTAATATAGTGAATTGCTGTAGCTACCTTCTCATTATTTGAAAAATCGAAGTCTATATCTACAACCTTACAGCCATTTTCGAAACATACCTCCTGTTCCTTGAGCCATGTAATAAGTGGAAGTATTAAAGAATCGTATTGATTGTATTCTGTGTGAAGAATACCTTGTAATTTATTCATACCTCCGATTAAATGCATAAATCTTTCCATATAACGTTTAACTTCAACTACACTATGCCATTTTTCAAAGGCAAACATTGTTGCCCAAAAATACCAGAAGTTCGTTTCAAAGAAGCTAACGTCAAAATATTCTCCTATTGTAGTAGCCCCAAGTGCTTCCTCAGTTAACATATGAAGTTTTGCAAGTTCCATCGCATTCTTCTTCGACAATCCAAGACTTGAGAAGTCAGCCTTTTCTCCTTTATTTTTCACTAATCTACAGTGAGATTCAATAGGCTCCTCTATATTAAGCTGACGAAATTCATCTAACACAGTTTTATTTTTATTTTCCAAAGATGGGATAAAGCTAAAAAGCTCCATAAAGCATTCGAAATGTTCTTCTATCTCTCTTCCGCCTCTTGCAGTATATCCTTTTTCCGCCATTCCAGCACCATCCATGGAACCTCCCACAACATCAAGCTGCTCAATTACGTGAATGTTTTTTCCTGGCATATGTCCATCTCTTATTAAAAATGCTGCGGCAGCTAGAGATCCTATTCCTCCTCCAATAAGATACGCTTTTCTTGTTTCAATATTCTTTGGTATAACTGGATTGATTTTTTGATAATTATTCATATAAAATCCTTCCTTTCTTAATATTGATGGATAGCTGAGAGTATCTATTAAGCCTCCCTAAAACATGTATCTTCCTTTGATATATTTATAATACTTTTTATAAAAACCGTATTCAAATAACAATCATAACCACCGGCTTAGCCGGTGGTTTGCTCAGCCCTATAAGGGCCTATTACTGGCTGGGCTGAAAGCCCTCTGAATCAGTCTGCCAATCGCATATTTTCCCATGCA
>NZ_JACTOJ010000073.1:0-2084 GCF_032335695.1 Clostridium sp. 19966 | reverse complement strand
CCAAGTGGACTTTTAGGTAGAGCTTTAGGAATTTCTTCATCTACGTATTTTATAAAAGCTTCTATAATCGGCTCTGATTTTTCTTGCCTTATTTCGAAGCGTTTAGCGTAGAAATCTTCAGAGCTGCCATACTCATCTCTAAGCTCTTTTTCTATTTTATAAAGCTGCTCGCAAAAATTAAACCCTATTAATGCTCTAGAACTTTTTAGGGCTTCATCTTTTAACTTTGACACTATATCAAAATATTTTCTTCGAATATGGGCTAAACAATATACATGCTTGATATTTTCCACCGAATTATAGCCCTGATAGCCATCTGTTTGCAGTACTCCAGAGAATCCTTTTAAAAATTCCTTAGGGCAGCTACCAGATCTTGTTTTCTGATAATCATAAAGGATAATCGGCTTCTTAGGCACTCCCGTTTTGTATAGCCACATATATTTTTTAGCTTTTGTATCGTTGCCTTTAGAATCTACAACTACAACAGGGGTCTCATCAGCTTGAACATAGTTGCTTTCTATGAGTTTTTCTTTCATTATATTGTATATAACTTTAAACTCATCTGCTGCCCCCATTATCCAGTTTGATAAAGTCTGTCTTGAAAGAGTAACGCCTAACATATCAAAGTAGCTTTCTTGTCTGTAAAGCGGCAAGGCAAATTGATATTTTAAAGAAATAACATGACTTAAAAGCTCATTAGATGCCATTCCTTTATGTAGCAATGTATTTGGTGCTTTTGTTGTTACAATATTAGCTGAGTTTTCTTTTGCTTCGCAAGCCTTACAAGCATAGCTATACGTAACATGCTCTTCAATATAAAGTTTTGCAGGTTCAAATTTTAGGATTTCTTTTGATTTTGAACCAATAACCACTAATTTTTCATTGCATTTTGAGCAATAAGCTTTTTCATCATCTAATTTATGTTCAATTACTATTCTTTCTAGATTAGCTAAATTATCTTTCTTACCGACGTAGGAGGATGCTTTTTTTCTCTTATAAGTTATTTCTTCCATGGTTGGCTCCTCTGCCTTTGCATCGGAGTACTTTTCAGCTTCATCAAAAAAAGACAGCTGATTACTATCAACCTGCTCGCTAGATTTACCGAAAATCTTCTTGTTTTTATTTAAAACTTGATTCTTTAAAAAAGCTAATTGATTTTTCAGCTCATTAATTTCTTTATTTTTTTCTTCAATCTCTTCGTCTTTAGATTGAATTTCTTTTTCCATTTTAGAAATAATTTCTTTTGTTTTTTCATTTAGTTTTTCTTCAAGATTTAAGCTATCCATCATATGTACCTCGTTAATTTTTATACTTCTATTATACCACAAAACCCTTGATTCCTCAATGGTTTCAAGGGTTTTGACTTGATTTTAGTAATGATTTTTTTCTCTAATTTCTTTAAACTTTGAGGTAGTTCTTACTTCATATCCTTTTAGTAGCCAGCTTAATTCTTCCTTATTAATTTTAAGTGCTTCTTCCTTAGTCATGGGCCATTTTAATCTTCCGTTTTCTATCCTGTAGTAATATAACCAAAAACCTTGATCAAAATGTAGCACTTTTACTCTATTCATTTGTTTATTACAAAAAACGAAGAGAGCTTGTTGAAATGGATCTAGCTTTAATTCCATTTCAACAAGCATCGCTAGTCCATCTATGCTTTTTCTCAAATCAGTTATGCCGCAGGCTAAGTATACAGTGTCTACTTTATCTATATTTAACATGCTTTAACCAATTCTTTAATTACGTCAGTAAGCATAGAAATTTCATCTGAAGGAATCAATATAGCGGCTTTTCCTATTTCTACTCTTATAACTTTTAAAGCTGTTTCAGGTGATACTCTCTTTGCTGTCGCAAAGTTATCGTTCATTTGAACAGCTTGAAATATAGAACTATCAGCTTTCTTAAATTTTGTTTTATAATAATAAAACTGATCCTTACTTATGTTATTTTCTTTGCAAAAACTTTTTATTGATCCATTATAATTAGAAAATTCATTAAATATAGCCTTCCATTTGTTATCCTGTGAACCTTTTTGCATGTACATAACCTCCCTAGTTAATTAATATCTGTTATTTTATCAAAAC
>NZ_JACTOJ010000072.1:0-2491 GCF_032335695.1 Clostridium sp. 19966 | reverse complement strand
TGTAAATGGTAAACTAAAAGGGTGAGATTTCGGCAAACAAAAAGGGAGAAGATTTTCCAGTATAGTACAATAAAAAGTCACCTTTTGGTAGAATAAAATAGTTATTTTACTAAAGGGAGATGAAAAGATTGAAGGGTTGGAATTTGTTTGGTGAGATCAAACAGCATAAGAGCATGGGACTAAACAAGTCACAGGTTCAAAGACTATTAAGCATTAACTATAAAACTGTTGATAAGTATTGGGATATGACTCCTGATGAGTATGCAAAGTTAGTTAAGGAGGCTAAGAGCAGAACCAAGAAGATAGACAAGTATAAAGATGAAATATTAGAGTGGATTACAGATTTCAGAGATATTTCCTCAGCACAAGTTTATGATTGGTTGAGAGAAAAAAATGGAGACTTGGATTTTAAAGAACGTTCACTAAGGCACTATATTAGTCATCTTAGAGAAGTGAACAAACTACCTAAAATTGCGACAGCAAGGCAGTATGAGGCTGTGGATGAGCTTCTTATGGGATACCAAGCACAGGTTGATATGGGCCAAATCTGGTTAACAAATACTATGGGCAGCAGAACAAGAGTATATTGCTTTGCTATGGTACTATCCCATTCAAGATACAAATACATACTATGGTCTGTAAGACCATTTACCACAGAAACTTTTATAGATGCCCATAATAAAGCTTTTGAATACTTTGGCGGCATGCCCTTAGAAATAGTTTATGATCAAGATAGAATATTAACAGTATCTGAAAATAATGGAGATATTATTTATACAGAAGGATTTCAAAATTATATTGACCTTATGAAATATAAAGTGAGGCTTTGCAGGGCTTTTGACCCTGAAAGTAAGGGTAAAATTGAGGCAGTTGTTAAATTTGCAAAATATAATTTTGCTCATCATAGAATCTTTGTAGATATAGATTCTTTTAATGATGATTCCCTTCAATGGCTCATTAGAACAGGTAATGGAAAAGTGCATGAAACAACAAAAAAGATACCAGCAGAAGTGTTTTCTTTTGAACAGGAACACTTAAAGCCAGTACCTCATTTGTTTAAAAAATATTCATCTGATAATAGTTTAATATATAGCGTAAGAAAAGACAATATTATTTTGTACAAGCAAGTTAGATACCAAGTACCCAAAGGTACCTATATGCCTGGTAAAGAGGTTAAGCTGTTAATAAATGATATGCATATGAATATCATTGATATTGATACAAATGAAGTTATAGCAAGTCATAAAATCAGCCTTAAAAAGGGAGATTTAGTAAAGATTATTCATCCCGAAAGGGATTTAAACAGTACTGCTGACGCAGTATATGAACGAGCATTTATTGTTTTAGGACAAACAGAAAATGCAAAGGCACTTTTGGATAACATTAGAAAAGAAAAGGTGAGATACTGTAAGGATCAATTCGGCGTTATAATTAACGCATCATCAGCTTATGATAGCGATATTGTAAGTGAGGCTGTTAATTATTGTGTAAATATGAAACTATGGAGTGCTGGAACCTTTAAAGATACACTTGAATACTTTTCTAATAAAAAGTTATCTACTGTGGATAAAATTGATATTAATTCTAAAGTACAAATCCCCTCAAAATATAGTGGCGTAAAGCCACAGGTGCGAGATATAAGAGAATACAGTGCTGCT
Organism: Clostridium sp. 19966; assembly: GCF_032335695.1. Classification (NCBI taxonomy): domain Bacteria; kingdom Bacillati; phylum Bacillota; class Clostridia; order Eubacteriales; family Clostridiaceae; genus Clostridium; species Clostridium sp. 19966. Next base: position 833 of record NZ_JACTOJ010000072.1, on the reverse strand, counting down.
TTGAGGAAGGAGAAAAATAAATGGAGAAATTAGAATTAATTAAGGAGTATGCTAAGATACTTAAACTTAACTACTTGAAGTTTAATGTGGATAAAATAATTGAAAAAGCAGATATAAAAGATATGTCTTATCAAGATATGCTTATATCAATGCTTGAAGGAGAAATAACGTTAAAAGATAAAAAGACACAAGAAAGAAGGCTAAAAGATGCAGGTTTTCCTGTTATAAAAAAGATTGAAAATTTTGATTTTAATTTTCAAAAGTCAATAACACAAAAGCAAGTAAACAGGTTGCTGGAAATGGATTGGATAGATAGGATGTACAATCTTATCTTTCTAGGTCCTCCTGGCGTCGGTAAGACGCATCTTGCAATATCCTTAGGGTACAAAGCAATAGAAGATGGCTATAAAGTTAGTTTTGTAAGCATGGATAAACTAATGCACCTGTTAAAAACAAAGGATATATCAAGAAGTAGTAAAGGCAAAATGAACAAAATACTTTCCTCAAGCCTTGTAATAATCGATGAACTTGGCTACCTACCTATAGCACGAGAAGAAGCTAATATGTTCTTTCAGTTAATAACTGCACTTCACGAACAAGCTTCACTAATAATCACCTCTAATAAAGGTTTTGAGGATTGGGCTGAACTATTAGGAGATCCTGCACTAACTACAGCAGTTCTTGATAGAATTGCTTATCGCTGCGAACTTTTCAATATGGAAGGTAAGAGCTTTAGGTTAGAACATAGGGAATCCTTGTTCAAACAAAAACAACTGGAAAAAATTCAGTAAAATTATTTGCCGAAATTTCTCCCAAAGTACTTGCCAGTTACA
>NZ_JACTOJ010000071.1:0-2942 GCF_032335695.1 Clostridium sp. 19966 | reverse complement strand
TATTCTTTCAAAATTGCACATAAGAATTATTAGGTCAAGCCCTCGACCAATTAGTACTAGTCAGCTGAATACATTACTGTACTTACACCTCTAGCCTATCAACCATGTGTTCTTCATGGGGTCTTACTGACTTAACGTCATGGGAAATCTCATCTTGAGGTGGGCTTCACGCTTAGATGCTTTCAGCGTTTATCCCTTCCCGACATAGCTACCCAGCCGTGCCCTTGGCAGGACAACTGGTACACCAGAGGTCAGTCCATCCCGGTCCTCTCGTACTAAGGACAGCTCCTCTCAAATTTCCTACGCCCGCGACGGATAGGGACCGAACTGTCTCACGACGTTCTGAACCCAGCTCGCGTGCCGCTTTAATGGGCGAACAGCCCAACCCTTGGGACCTACTTCAGCCCCAGGATGCGACGAGCCGACATCGAGGTGCCAAACCTCCCCGTCGATGTGGACTCTTGGGGGAGATCAGCCTGTTATCCCCGAGGTAGCTTTTATCCGTTGAGCGATGGCCCTCCCACGAGGAACCACCGGATCACTAAGCCCGACTTTCGTCCCTGCTCCACTTGTAAGTGTCGCAGTCAGGCTCCCTTCTGCCTTTGCACTCTTCGAACGATTTCCAACCGTTCTGAGGGAACCTTTGGGCGCCTCCGTTACATTTTAGGAGGCGACCGCCCCAGTCAAACTGCCCATCTAACAATGTCCCGTTACCAGATTCATGGTACCCGGTTAGAATCTCAGTACTGTCAGGGTGGTATCCCAAGGATGACTCCACAGCCCCTGACGAAGCTGCTTCCAAGTCTCCCACCTATCCTGTACAGACAATACCGAAACTCAATGCTAAACTACAGTAAAGCTCTACGGGGTCTTTCCGTCCAATCGCGGGTAGCAAGCATCTTCACTTGCACTACAATTTCGCCGGATTTGCAGTTGAGACAGTGCCCAAGTCATTACGCCATTCGTGCGGGTCGGAACTTACCCGACAAGGAATTTCGCTACCTTAGGACCGTTATAGTTACGGCCGCCGTTTACTGGGGCTTAAGTTCATGCCTTCGCTTGCGCTAAGCAATCCCCTTAACCTTCCAGCACCGGGCAGGCGTCAGCCCCTATACATCAGCTTTCGCTTTAGCAGAGACCTGTGTTTTTGCTAAACAGTTGCTTGGGCCTATTCTCTGCGACCTACTCTCGTAGGCACCCCTTATCCCGAAGTTACGGGGTCAATTTGCCGAGTTCCTTAACTGCAATTCTTCCGCTGGTCTTAGGATTCTCTCCTCACCTACCTGTGTCGGTTTGCGGTACGGGCACTATTTTGCTCCCTAGAGGCTTTTCTTGGCAGCGTGGAATCAGATACTTCGCTACTTAATTTCGCTCCCCATCATACCTCAGCATTGAACAAACGGATTTGCCTGTCTGTTCTGCCTAAGTACTTAGACCCACATCCAATAGTGGGCACATCCTATCCTCCTGCGTCACCCCATCGGTAATAACGCTAATAGTGGTATCGGAATATCAACCGATTGTCCATCACCTACGCCATTTGGCCTCGGCTTAGGTCCCGACTAACCCTGAGCGGACGAGCCTTCCTCAGGAAACCTTAGGTTTTCGACCACTAAGATTCTCACTTAGTTCTCGCTACTTATGCCAGCATTCTCTCTCCTGTACAGTCCACCACTCCTTTCGGTATGACTTCAGCCCATACAGGATGCTCCTCTACCGCTAACGCGTAAGCGTTAACCCGTAGCTTCGGTAGTAAGTTTTAGCCCCGGACATATTCGGCGCAGGATCTCTCGACTAGTGAGCTATTACGCACTCTTTAAATGAGTGGCTGCTTCTAAGCCAACATCCTAGTTGTCTTAGAAATCCCACATCCTTTACCACTTAACTTACATTTTGGGACCTTAGCTGACGGTCTGGGCTTTTTCCCTTTTGACCACGGATCTTATCACTCGTAGTCTGACTGCTGAAATAAAGTATATGGCATTCGGAGTTTGATAGGGTTCAGTAACCGCAATGGCCCCTAGCCCATTCAGTGCTCTACCTCCACTACTCATCTTTCAACGCTAGCCCTAAAGCTATTTCGAGGAGAACCAGCTATCTCCGAGTTCGATTGGAATTTCTCCGCTATCCACAGCTCATCCCATGGTTTTTCAACACCAACGTGGTTCGGGCCTCCACGGAATTTTACTTCCGCTTCACCCTGTCCATGGATAGGTCACCCGGTTTCGGGTCTACAGCATGTAACTATCCGCCCTATTCAGACTCGGTTTCCCTTCGGCTCCACACCTTAAGTGCTTAACCTTGCTACATACCGTAACTCGCTGGCTCGTTCTACAAAAAGCACGTCATCACACATATAAAGTGCTATGACCGGTTGTAGGCACACGGTTTCAGATTCTATTTCACTCCCCTCCCGGGGTTCTTTTCACCTTTCCCTCACGGTACTTCTTCACTATCGGTCATCAGGTAGTATTTAGCCTTGGGAGGTGGTCCTCCCTGCTTCCCACAAGGTTTCACGTGTCTCGTGGTACTCTGGATGTAATCTGTACTCAGATAATTTTCACCTACGTGGCTATTACACTCTATGGCTTAACTTTCCAGATGTGTTCGGTTAACCATCATCGTACGTTATGACTACTCCGCAACCCCAGAAACAAGTTTCTGGTTTGGGCTCTTTCCCTTTCGCTCGCCGCTACTTAGGAAATCGAATTTTCTTTCTCTTCCTCCGGGTACTTAGATGTTTCAGTTCCCCGGGTTTACCTTCCTTAAGCTATGAATTCACTTAAAGATACATAGGGTTACCTATGTGAGTTTCCTCATTCGGAAATCTTCGGATCACAGACTATGTGCGTCTACCCGAAGCTTATCGCAGCTTATCGCGTCCTTCATCGGCTCCTGATGCCAAGGCATTCACCATGCGCCCTTTGTAGCTTGACCTTAAT
>NZ_JACTOJ010000070.1:0-3624 GCF_032335695.1 Clostridium sp. 19966 | reverse complement strand
AAAATTCATTAAATATAGCCTTCCATTTGTTATCCTGTGAACCTTTTTGCATGTACATAACCTCCCTAGTTAATTAATATCTGTTATTTTATCAAAACTGATTTTAACCTTATAGGCGTTAATTTTTTTACGGTTACAATTATTTAACTCATTATTTAAATAAATGTGTGGGAATTTTACTAGTGTGGGAAAAGTGTGGGAAAATAAAAAAATAGCAAGTCTGAAAGCCTTCAAACTCGCTATTTTCAATACTTATGACTCCTAGGGGACTCGAACCCCTGATACCACCGTGAGAGGGTGGTGTCTTAACCGCTTGACCAAGGAGCCATGCGACTTTCTTATTATACAACAAAGCTTTTGAAATTGCAATATTAATATTTGGAAATTTAAATATTAATTCCTATGCTTCTATTAAAAAATTTAAGCACCTATAATTTATTTTGTCTAAAAATTCTCCTTCCTCATAGTTAATATAAAAGACAATCCAGGTACCTCAGTAAGACTATCAAGAACGCTATTTATATTCCTCATAGTTAATATAAAAGCTTTTGCATTTTCTCTATTTAAACAACCACAACTTAATTTATATTCCTCATAGTTAATATAAAAGTAAGACCATTGTATGCTATAACTGTAGTTTTGAAATATTTATATTCCTCATAGTTAATATAAAAGACGATATGGCCATCAGCAAAATATTATCCAATGACATTTATATTCCTCATAGTTAATATAAAAGGAAAGGATGGACTAAAGCTGAGTTATCAAGGAGAACATTTATATTCCTCATAGTTAATATAAAAGTTTACAGCTGTATCTCTTGACGAAGCTTCAGTATTAATTTATATTCCTCATAGTTAATATAAAAGAATATTTGCATCTTCTCTTCCATGTCACTTACCGCAATTTATATTCCTCATAGTTAATATAAAAGCCTTACAAATTTTTCTAAAGGATTTTTATTCTTAATGATTTATATTCCTCATAGTTAATATAAAAGGAGACTACGGAACATCTGTTGAGAGTTGCGATAATGGATTTATATTCCTCATAGTTAATATAAAAGTCGTAATGCTGCCAAGCTACAGCCTAAGCATATAAGAAATTTATATTCCTCATAGTTAATATAAAAGCTTTATATATTTTATCTTTAACTTCCTCAACACTTTATTTATATTCCTCATAGTTAATATAAAAGATCGAGAACATACGGTATTCTTTTTGCTGAAGTCTTATTTATATTCCTCATAGTTAATATAAAAGTTCAGCTAATTGAATATTTTCTTCTGCAGCTTCTTCATTTATATTCCTCATAGTTAATATAAAAGTATCAGTTATTTTATCTAGCTCTCTATAGATATTCCTATTTATATTCCTCATAGTTAATATAAAAGCATCAGCAGTAACATCCTTTCCAACTTCTACATCCCAATTTATATTCCTCATAGTTAATATAAAAGTTAAATTCTTCATTCTCTACCCAATCGGTTTTACTTATTTATATTCCTCATAGTTAATATAAAAGTCGAGCAGACTGGAATAGGACAGGGTACTTTTACAAAATTTATATTCCTCATAGTTAATATAAAAGAATTCCAAAAATCAATAAGCAATTGGCATATGTTACATTTATATTCCTCATAGTTAATATAAAAGCTATTCCACACAACATTTCAAGTTGTTCCCAATTTTTATTTATATTCCTCATAGTTAATATAAAAGCATAGCAGCCGATGTCAATTCCTAAATCTCTATTAATTTATATTCCTCATAGTTAATATAAAAGATAGTGACTCACCAAATATCATTATTGGTTCTGAATAATTTATATTCCTCATAGTTAATATAAAAGTTTGCTATGTACAATTCAAGCAAAGTTTATGTTTCATTTATATTCCTCATAGTTAATATAAAAGATTCGTAACAAGTAAAAGTCCTCACCATAGGCTAGGATTTATATTCCTCATAGTTAATATAAAAGGTGAATGCTTAAGGTTAATTGCAGATCAGCTTGAGTAATTTATATTCCTCATAGTTAATATAAAAGATTCTCTTTTATATGCCATTTTTCAGAAGCTTCAAAATTTATATTCCTCATAGTTAATATAAAAGGTTATACCGTATGTGTTGACAATTGTGTTCACATAATTTATATTCCTCATAGTTAATATAAAAGTTTAGCATCGAAACTTTGTACTCCTGGTATGTACTCATTTATATTCCTCATAGTTAATATAAAAGATGTTAGATTGCTATCATTTATATAAACGATATCTCCATTTATATTCCTCATAGTTAATATAAAAGAAGTAACTTATTAGTAGTGTCTATACTACTAAAATCAATTTATATTCCTCATAGTTAATATAAAAGATTGTACCTCAATGCATAGATTAAATAGTTTTGATATTTATATTCCTCATAGTTAATATAAAAGAGAATTTTGAACATTTTTCATAACCTGTTCATCAAATTTATATTCCTCATAGTTAATATAAAAGGAGATTTAAAAGGAGCTTTTGACCAAGTATCAGAAATTTATATTCCTCATAGTTAATATAAAAGACAATGACTTAAAGCCTAACATTTCTGTTCCATATATATTTATATTCCTCATAGTTAATATAAAAGGAGAAAAGTGGACTAAAAGGCGTGGTGAAGCTGAAAATTTATATTCCTCATAGTTAATATAAAAGTCACGAGTGGGAATTACCTAATGTCTCACGTAAATTCATTTATATTCCTCATAGTTAATATAAAAGTTTTTACTTATATTCCCGTTTTCAGCATTACTTATAGATTTATATTCCTCATAGTTAATATAAAAGAGATATTAAAATTGGAGATATAACCGAGGATTCTAAATTTATATTCCTCATAGTTAATATAAAAGCATTGGTGCAAAATGGGTATGGGGTAAGGCTAAGACAATTTATATTCCTCATAGTTAATATAAAAGTTTATGATTTATATCTTTCTATTGCTATTTTGCTAAATTTATATTCCTCATAGTTAATATAAAAGGTGGCTCTATAAGAAATGACAGAGAGTTAAAAGAAAATTTATATTCCTCATAGTTAATATAAAAGACAGTATCAGAAGGCTTTACTTCTTCTAATTGCTCCATTTATATTCCTCATAGTTAATATAAAAGTAAACCAAGTTGTGTTAGTATACGCTCTATCGAAACAATTTATATTCCTCATAGTTAATATAAAAGTGATTTGAAACCTATAACATATCTTGATTCTGAAACATTTATATTCCTCATAGTTAATATAAAAGAATGTTGTTATTGATACTAGTTATGTTGATTCTATTTATATTCCTCATAGTTAATATAAAAGGCAAGAAGACCTAAAAGCTCTTAATAAAATTGACTCTAATTTATATTCCTCATAGTTAATATAAAAGTAAGAGTATCGTTTCTGTTTTAGATAAATTAAACCTATTTATATTCCTCATAGTTAATATAAAAGAAGTAAGTGAGCACGCCTAGGCGTGCCACTTTTCTTGTGCAACAAAGTAAACCACTTGCTAAGCAAGTGGAAGAAAAAAGGCTTATGCCGTTGAGTAGAAAAAAACTCCTATGTTAAAATAAATGCAGGTCTAGCCAACCGCAAA
>NZ_JACTOJ010000069.1:0-3852 GCF_032335695.1 Clostridium sp. 19966 | reverse complement strand
GATTATGGAACAGCTGCTACACCCGTTCCCATTCCGAACACGATGGTTAAACGCTGTATCGCCGAGAGTACTGCCCGGGTGACTGGGTGGGAGGGTAGGATGTTGCCAGGTTAAAAACTGCTAAGAATAACTTAGCAGTTTTTTTGTTTTATTCAGAACCTTTTATTAATGTTTTTATGCCAAAATACATTAATAAAAATCCTGCTGCTATATTCATAATTTCAATTGTTGTTTTGGATAAGAAAACATGAACAAAGCTTCCTATAAAACAGACAATAGTAAGAAATGTTAATGTAGATAGTACAGCTCCTAATCCAAAAGCATACATGCTTTTTCGGTTCATATCTTCTTTTAAAAGCTTACCTGAAAATACTCCAGCCCAAAAGATAATAGTAAGAGGATTGGAACTGGTTAAAATAACAGCTTTAAAAAACATATTATTGCTGCTGCTATTGGAAATACTTAAACTGGGTAATATATTTATAGAAAATTGAGCTAAAATCGCCGATAGCCCGAAGATAAACAATATGATAGAAGCAGTTATTTTAAGTAATATTTTTATATTCTTACGGCTGACTATAGATCCTATACCCCAAATAGCGGATAAAATAAAAACACCATCTACTAAGGCTGTACCCAAAACACCTGTCTCACTAATATAAAATCCCTTAGAGGAGGACATCTGAAATATAAAAATACAAACAGGTCCTATCATAAATTGAAGAAGCATTCCAAATTTAAATCCTTTAATAACCATAGAAACCTCTTAAATATTAATATTTTCTTTGAGACAAGAAAGGGTGATTATAGTATTGGATTTAAGCACGCCTTTTATTTTTTTTAATTGATTTGTTAAAAAATCTTCAAGACATTTAGTATCTTCTACGAGCACTTTAAGTAAATAGTCATATTCTCCAGCCACATGATAACATTCAAGTACGGATTTATGTTTTATGATAGTATTTCGAAAAAAATCTATGCTTTCTGTTTTGTCTATGTTTACAAAAATGAAAGCTAGAAGCTTATAATTAGTATTTTCTCTATTAATTTTTATAGTGTATTTTTCAATTATATTTCTTTCTTCCATTTTCCGTATTCTTTCAGCTACTGCAGGCATAGATAAGTTTACCTTTTTACTAATTTGCGAGGTGCTTTCCCTGCTATTAGCTTTTAAAATATCAAGAATATTAGAATCAATTTTATCCATTATAGTATTTCACTCCATTCACAACTTTAAAAAACAACTTTATATATTAATGATATTTTATAAATAATATTATTATAAGTAAATGATTTTTAAAAACACCTTAAATTATTAAGCATTTTATAATATAAACTTTTAAAATTAAACTATAAATGATATGGTTGCATGTAGTTGCATTTTGTAATAAGATTGGAACGTAATGGATATAAAACTAATGCTGTTAAAATTTACAAAATAATTTAATAGATTGAAGGATGTATTTATGATTAACTTTGAAAAGGCAACAGATATTGACGCAGAAATTCTTACGGAAATTCAGATGAAGGCTTTTGATTATGATGTTAAAATTTGTGGAGATGGACCTCCTGGATATGACTCTCAAGAACATCAAATAAAAGCTATAAATAAATACATATATTATAAAATAGTATATGAAGATATAATAATTGGAGGGTTTTATATCAGAAATGAAGGAAATGGAATTTATGAATTAGTTAGGATATTTATAAATCCTCTATATCAAGGCAGGGGGATTGGCAAAAAGGCATTACATCATATTGAAAATATGTTTGAGGATTTAAGAGAAATCCTATTAGAAACTCCAAGCTTTAATATAAAAAATCATGCTTTTTATGAAGGAATGGGATATGTAAAAATAGGTGAAATTAAATATGGTGAGGATTGTTTTTCATATAAATATAGAAAAGTCCTGAAATAAAGCTGTGTAATTGCATGGTATGTGGAGCTTTTGAAATAGAGTATTATATAATATAATTCATTTTAAAACAGAGCCTAAAAGTTGTATTTTTGGGGGGATAGCCATGGATTATGTTATTAAAGAAAGCGATGATAGAAGCTCAGAATTTATTGTTGATAATTTAGTAGAATACAATTTGTCAAAGGTTAAATTAACTCAAAAGGAACCGTTTATATGGATTAATAGAATAATTGAAGATACTAATGGGAATATAGTGGCAGGAATTATTAGCAAGATGTATTGCTGGAATTGTTTATACATAGACTCATTATGGGTAAAAGAAGAACATAGAAAAAATGGATTTGGAAGTCAGCTATTAAGGGAAGTTGAAAAAACAGCGATAGAAAATAATTGCTCATTAATTCATTTAGATACGTTTGATTTTCAAGCTTTAGATTTTTATACCAATCATGGGTATAGTGTGTTTGGTATATTAGAGGATTGTCCCAATGGACATAAAAGATATTTTATGAAAAAGAATATATGAAAGTTCACAATTATAAAATTTTCAGTAATGGAAGAACCATGCATGAATTAGAAGATAAACCCTCAAACTGTGCATGGTTTTAATCGTAATTATTTATCGAAAACTTCACCAGTACGTAACTCATATATAAATTTTTCTAAATTAGGCACATTAGCAGCCTGTGCTTCTTCAATAGCTTTTTCTTTATCATAGGGAACCCTAATAATAGACATAGAAAGGCTTGTACTGATTGCAGAGCCATATTCACCTTCTATAATTGAGTAAGTTGCATCAGTAGTCCTTAATGGGACACCTACGCTGCCTACATTAATTATTGTTTTTTCATTGAAGTTTTGAATGTAAGCTACATGTATATCGCCATATACTAATACATCACATTCCTTACTTTTATTATCTGGTGGAACAAACAGTGATAATTTTTCTTCAACACTTGCGGTAAATCTAACTCTTCCGAATACATCGCTTGGAGCCGCATGACATAGCCTTATTAATCTGCCGCTCATATAGAAATCCCTATATAGAGGCAATTGTGCCAGATATTCTAATTGATCTTTTCGCAATCTGGAATTATTCCATTGAAGAAAGTCTCCATCATTTACTTCAGCAATAAGGTAGTCCCAGTTACCTTTAATTACGCATTCACAGTTATTTTTAATAATATCCACTGCCAATTCTGGACTAGCACCTTTCCCAGCTAAATCTCCTAGACACATAATTCTTTTAATATTACGTTTTTTTATGTCAGAAAGTACTGCCTCTAGAGCTGGTATATTTGCATGAATATCTGAGATCAAAGCTATTTTGTCCATATAAAACCTCCGTAAATTCATTTTACAATGATTGAACTATAGCATTTATTATATACTTTATATAGAAATAAACCAATATACACTCAATTTAGTAACTCAATATTCAGATAAAAAGCATATACTGACTCGGGCGTATCAATATACGAAAAAGTTCAAAAAAAGCAGAAAAAGAGAGTATATAATAATTAATACGTATATATGAGTAATATAGAAGCATATGTATATAATGAACCGTGGTACTATATCTAAGTCGCAACTGACAAGTATAAAAATTGAAAAGTAGAAAATACTAAATCAATAAAAAACTTGAAAAAAAGTTGTTGACAGATTATCAGTAAAATGATAATATATAAAAGCTGCATGAATGCAGTAAGGTCTTTGAAAATTGAACAGAAGGAAAAATATCAATTCTTTGATATAAAGTAAATTCAGCGAATCTCGAAAGAGATTAGTACAATTAGTAATGAGCAATTCAAGCTTAAAATTTTTAAATTGAGAGTTTGATCCTGGCTCAGGACGAACGCTGGCGGCGTGCCTAACACATGCAAGTCGAGCGAGGAACTTCGGTTCCTAGCGGCGGACGGGTGAGTAACAC
>NZ_JACTOJ010000068.1:0-3982 GCF_032335695.1 Clostridium sp. 19966 | reverse complement strand
AGGATACATAGTAGTATTGGATATTTAACTCCACAAAAATGCGAAGATTTAGCTAGAAAAATTGTATAAAAAGTTCAACTTTTTGTGTCTAAGATATTGACATAGATCCAAAGAGATTAATTCACCAGAAGATGTGAAAAAATTATCATTAAAAGAACTAAATCAATTAAGTGTAGAAGTTCGTGAGGCTTTGCTTACAAAGTTAAGTGAACATGGTGGTCATATTGGACCCAATTTAGGTGTTGTAGAGCTTACAATTGCTTCACATTATGTTTTTAATTCACCAAAGGATAAAATAGTTTATGATGTTTCGCATCAGAGTTATGTTCACAAAATGTTGACAGGAAGAAAAGATGCATTTATTGATCCTGAAAAATATGATGAAGTGTCTGGTTATTCTAATCCGAAAGAAAGTGAACATGACTTTTTTGAGGTCGGACATACTTCCACATCTATTAGTCTTGCCTGTGGTCTTGCAAAGGCAAGAGATTTAAAAGGTGATAAGGAAAATATCATTGCTTTCATTGGGGACGGTTCATTAAGTGGCGGTGAGGCATATGAAGGCTTGAATAATGCAGCAGAAGCTGGTACAAATATTGTCATTATAGTAAATGATAATGAACAATCTATCTCTGAAAATCATGGTGGATTATATAAAAACCTTGCTGAATTAAGGGTAACAGAAGGAAAAAGCGAGTGTAACTTTTTTAAGGCAATGGGACTGGATTATTTGTATGTAAAAGACGGTCATGATATTGAAGTGTTAGTTCAGGCGTTCCAAAGTGTCAAGGATATCAATCATCCGATAGTTGTACATGTTCATACAATAAAGGGAAAAGGATTTAAACCTGCAGAAGTAAACAAGGAATTGTATCATGCTGGACCTCCATTTAACAGAGAAACAGGTGAGTATAAATTTTCTATGACAAATCCTGAAAGCTATGAAAACCGCACAGCAGAGTACTTATTAGATTTAATGAAAAAAGATCCCACGGTTGTTATGATTACTTCTGCTACTCCTACTGGGTTTGGATTTGTTGAGGAAAGAAGGAAAATTGCGGGAAAACAGTACATTGACGTTGGAATTGCAGAAGAGCATGCAGTTGCGTTAGCTTCTGGAATTGCAAAAAATGGAGGAAAACCGGTGTACTGCGTGTATAGTACATTTTTACAACGTGCATATGACCAGCTTTCGCAGGATTTATGTATAAACAAGAATTCTGCACTCTTATTAGTATTTGCGGCATCAGTTTATGGAATGAATGATGTAACACATCTAGGATTGTTTGATATTGCTATGATGGGGAATATTCCTAATATGGTATATTTGGCACCAACATGCAAAGAAGAGTATTTTGCCATGCTTAAATGGGGAATTAATCAAAAAGACTATCCTGTTGCAATTCGTGTTCCGGCAATGGGAATGATATCAAGCGGTGTAGAAGATACAACAGATTATTCTATTCTCAATAAATATCAAGTAAGTGAAAGAGGAAAAGACGTTGCTGTTATGGCATTAGGAGATTTCTATCAGTTAGGAGAGAACATAGTTGGAATGCTTGCTAAAGAAAAAGGAATAGAAGCAACGTTAATTAATCCTAAATTTATTACAGGACTGGATGAAGAACTGTTGGAAAATTTAAAAGAAGATCATAAATTTATAATAACCCTAGAAGATGGTATTATAGAAGGCGGTTTTGGTGAAAAAATTGAAAGCTATTATGGAGCAACGGATATTAAAGTAAAGAATTACGGTATAAGAAAGAGTTTCCCAGATCGTTATGCTCCGGAGGAACTTTTGAAAGAAAATGGAATTTCAGTAGAGCAGATTGTTAATGATGTTGTTTCGATTGTGAATAAATAATATAAGGAAGTTATATATGGATAAAAAAATCAGATGTCCGGGAGTTATAATGAAGAACTCATTGTATGTTAAATATCATGATGAAGAGTGGTGTAGGGCGAAACATGACGACAGACAGCTGTATGAACTGTTTATAATAGAGCTGTTTCAGGCAGGACTGTCATGGGAACTTATACTGAACAAAAGAGAGAACTTCAGGAGAGCTTATGATAATTTTGATATTGATAAAGTGGTAAATTATGACGAGAAAAAGGTGGATTCACTGCTGCGGGATAAGGGATTATAAGGAACCGCTCTAAGATTGAAGCTAGCATCAGCAACAGCAGAGTGTTCAGATCAATCCAAATTGAGTATGGAAGCTTTGATCGGTACATCTGGGGTTTTTCGGATAACATGACTATCTATGAAGATGTTTCTGTAACGACAGATGAACTCTCAGACCGGATATCCCAAGATTTAACGAGAAGAGGAATGAAATACGCAGGGAACATAAGTATCTATTCCTATCTCCAGTCGATCGGAATAATCAATTCTCATACAGAAAGGTGCTTCTGCTACAAGGAGATGCTGTCTGGAAGCAAGGATATTTCGAAAGTATAATACGTGAAAGTAATTGAAAGGAGATGATGCACTGGAAAATAATTTACTGGAATTGGCAGCCTGCGAAGCAATGGACGCGGCCCCGGTTCCAAAAGCAGAAATAGTCATTTTGAGAATGATGCAAGAATGAAAGGAGATTTTAATCATGGGTAAAAAAGTTTTGGTAACATATTTTTCGGCAAGTGGAGTTACAAAGAATGTTGCAGTGAATTTGGCTGCTGCAGCAGGTGCGGATCTCTGTGAGATCAAACCAAAGGAGGAATATACATCAGCGGATCTTAATTGGCAGGACAAAAAAGCCCGCAGTACAGTGGAAATGAACGACACGGCGTCTCGTCCGGCAATAGCTGATAAGGTAGAGAATATGGATAGTTATGAGGTTGTATTTGTTGGATTCCCTGTTTGGTGGTATACGGCACCGCGTATCATAAATACTTTTTTGGAAAGTTATGATTTTGAAGGTAAGACGGTAGTATTATTTGCAACGTCCGGTGGAAGCGGAGTTGAAAAATGTGTGAAGGATTTACAGAGTGTTTATCCGAATATTCATTTTGCGCCTGGAAAACTACTTAACGGAAGTCCTTCAGTGCAGGACCTGAAAGAATGGGCAGAAAGCGTGGTTGATTAAAGAACCGGTGTGATATGATCAAATGGAACGAGAAGGAAGGAAAATTAAATGAAAGTATTATTGGTAAATGGAAGTCCACATGTTAAAGGATGTGTGTATACAGCATTATCTGAAGCAGCAAATGCTCTGAATAAAGAGGGAATAGATGCAGAAATTATCCATATTGGAAATCAGGCGATTCATGGATGTATCGGATGTGGAAAATGTGCAGAAACCGGAAAATGTGTATTTAAGGATGATACAGTAAATCAGTTTATTGAAAAAGCTGCAGAATCGGACGGGTTCATTTTCGGCGTTCCTGTATATTATGGCTCTGCGAATGGCTCAATGATTTCTTTTATGGATCGAGTATTTTTTGCAGCGCATAATTCCGGAAAAGACATTTATCGCCTGAAACCGGCGGCAGCTGTTGTAAATGCGAGAAGGGCAGGAAATACAGCAACATTTGATGAGATGAATAAATACTTTACCATGTCGGAGATGCCAGTAATCTCGTCCACCTACTGGAATATGACACATGGTTTTACACCGGATGATGTTAGACAGGACTTGGAAGGTCTTCAAACAATGAGAACATTAGGAAGAAACATGGCATGGTTCCTTAAACTCAAAGAAGCCGGTTTGAAGGCAGGAGTTCCTTATCCTGAAGAGGAAGCACCTGTCAGAACCCATTTTATCAGATGAATGATATCTTGAAAATGTTCGCTGGAATAAATAAATTTTATAAACGAGTGAATGTGAGATTTTTCTAATGTAAAAAGCAGGCACTCTGGTAATATGCGAGGCCACTGAAAAACTGACAAAATAAAGCCGTCATCGCGAAAGTGATGGCGCTTTTACTTTTCATCCATAAATGACCTTAACAAAAAGGTTTTACGAAAGACACGTCG
>NZ_JACTOJ010000067.1:0-4080 GCF_032335695.1 Clostridium sp. 19966 | reverse complement strand
ATGGACTATAATTATCTAATAAAGAAGCGTTATTGTCAGATATTTGTTGCGTAAACTTTTCTAGAGCTTTAGCTTTATCTTCAAACTCAATTTCTTTAACACCAGAAATATTTTTTAATTCTTGTCCTATATTTTCTTGCTGCTCATTACTTATATCATCTTTCAAAAATACATTTATTTCAATTTGTGACTGTACATTATTTATTCCTATGTTTACATTTTCCATTATTATAAGAAAAATACCCAATATAAACAATGTTATAGTTACAGTAATAGTGGAAGCTAAACTTATTGTTATATTTCGTTTCAAACTATTTAGTGCATCAATAATGTAATATTTAAATGTATTAATTATCATCATAAGTCCCCCTAATTTCGTCCCTTATTATTGTTCCATTCTCAATGGCAATGACCCTCTTCCTCATTGAATCAACAATGTCTTTTGCATGAGTGGCCATGAGTATTGTAGTACCACTTTTATTAATAGTAATAAGAGTCTCCATTATTCCCATAGCAGTTTCGGGATCAAGATTACCTGTTGGTTCATCAGCAATTAGAACTTTAGGATTATTAACAATAGCCCTGGCAATTGATACTCTTTGCTGTTCTCCACCAGATAGTTGATTTGGAAATGATTTGAATCTACTAGATAATCCAACTAGTGATAATGCGATAGGCACTTTCTTTCTTATATCTTTGGTATTAGCACCTGTAACTCTTAAGGCAAAAGCCACATTTTCGTAGACATTGAGGGTTTGGATTAGTTTAAAATCCTGAAAGATTACACCTATATTTCTTCTGTAAAAGGCTATTTGACTTTTCTTTAAATTAGTTACATCAGTATTATTAAGAATTAAGTTACCTTGAGTTGGCTCAATTTCTTTAAAAAGCATTTTTATTATAGTTGACTTACCAGAGCCACTTGAGCCTACTAAAAAAACAAATTCACCTTTTTTTATTGTCAAGCTAACATTGTTAAGAGCTAATGTATTGTTGTCATATACCTTTGTAATATTTACAAATTCAATCATTAGTATTCCTCCGATTATAAATTATTTTAGTTATAGTTTAATGAATTAACTTTTATAAAATTGTTTTTTGCAATATTATATCTTATTTTTATGAAGAAATTATGTGTTTTTATATGGAAAGTATACCAAGAGGAATCTTCATAATTTCTACACATTTTTAGTGTACTATTTTAAATAACTTTACACATGAGAATATAATATTATTCTACAAGAGGAGAGATATGATGAAAAAAACATCAAGAACTGTTATGTTTGCAGTTGCATTAGCTTTAGTAACACAAATATCAGTAGTTGCAGCACCAATATCTAGTCAAACACAACAAAGTCAATCGGAGCAAAATAAAGCTTCATTGAAAGCAGCGCAAGACAAAAGAGAAGAACTTGAATTAAGTATTGAAAAGCTAGATAATCAAATTGAAGAGTATATGATGAAAATCGAAGAAAATAAGAAGAGTATGGCTAAAACAGAAAACGATATTAATACTACAAAGAAACAAGTTACTCAAGTTGAAGAAGAAGTGAAAGATCAGCAAAAGATACTAGATCAAAGAGTTAGAGCTATGTATATAAGTGGACAATCTAATTATCTCAAGATTTTATTAGATTCAGAAAACTTTAGTGATTTAATAACAAAAGTAGAAGCTGTAAGAAAGATAATTGGTATTGATAAAAAAATAATAAGTGACTTAAATGATAAGAAGTCAGAAGTGGAAAGTAAAAAAGCATCTCTTGAAATTCAGTATAATGATTTACTTGCATTAAAGAGTGAGAATGAAGATAAGTTAACGAATTTAAATACTAATATAGTGGATCAAAAGAAACTTATTGAAGAGGTTAAAACTCAAGAAACGCTATTTGCATCAAAGGTAGATGGATCTCAAGAATTAGTAAATACAAGTATAAAAGAAGTAAATAGAATAAGAAGCAAAGCGCCTAGCATTAAGCCATCAAGAGGTACAAGATCTGCACAAATTTCTGATGATAATATAGTAGCATATGCTTCGAATTTTTTAGGAACTCCGTATCTTTGGGGAGGGGCAACTCCTTCAGGATTTGATTGCTCAGGATTCACTCAATATGTATATGCTCATTTTGGAATTAAGCTTGGAAGAACAACTTATGATCAAATAAATGATGGATATGAAGTTTCAAAAGATGAGCTGCAGCCAGGGGATTTATTATTCTATGGCAAGGGTGGTAATCCTACTCATATGGGAATGTATGTGGGGAATAATACATATATTCACGCTCCGAGAACTGGAGATGTGGTAAAAATTTCATCAATAGATAGACCTGATTACATTACTGCAAGAAGAGTTAAATAATTTGAATTTTGTTCTACACATTCTCTATCACAAAGTAATAAAAAATGTTTATGGATATTTTGGGGAATAAAGATGGTAAGACTAAGAAAAAGTGTATTAAATAAATTTATAATCATCTAGGAACGTTAATATCAGATATTTTTAGGGAAACTTTACTTATGACAAATTGTTCTAAAGTTGTCTTAAAAGCATATAAAAATAAAAGCGTTCAAACTAGAGATTATGATTCTAATAGGGTTAGGGTTATAAGAAAAAAGTATAAAAAAGAGAGCAGAAAACATTGAAAATAGACATTTGAGAAGGTCTATGATTTTACGTTTATGCTCTTTTTGCGCTTAAAACTTATTTTATATGAGGGTGATTATTTCGGTAATTTTAGTTGAAATTGCTATACTTATAGTTTAAGAGAAAGGAAAAAATAATAAGTTATTAATTTGAAAAGATAATACATATGCAACTTTTAATATCTTTAAGTGGGATAATAAAGTGATGATATAGTGATATATTTAAAAAAATATAAAGAAAAGTTAATGCTGTTATTACTACTATTTCTATAATTTATATTGTGAAAAACATAGTTAAAAGTTGTTAATTTTATTGACAAAATAAAGTAATGATGCATATAATGAATATATGAACAAGTATTCATATGTACGTGCGAGGAAGGTGGTAGTTATGGAAAATAATAAGATTGAAACGTGTAATTGTACAATAATTCATGAAGATATAGTTAATAAAGTTAAAGAATGTATACCAGAAGAAGAAACTTTATATGATTTAGCAGACTTATTTAAGGTGTTTGGAGATTCAACAAGAATAAAAGTATTATGTGCACTATTTGAAGCAGAAATGTGCGTGTGTGATATAGCAGCATTACTTGGAATGACTCAATCTGCTATTTCACATCAATTAAGAGTTTTAAAACAAGCAAGGCTTGTAAAATACAAAAAAGAGGGTAAAGTAGTTTATTATTTATTAGCGGATGAACATGTTAAAAGGATTTTTGATCAAGGATTAATTCATATATCAGAGAAAAATTAAATTTAAAATGGAGGGAAAAATTGTGGCAAGTAATATAAAAATAGTCGAGGATAATATTAATTTAAATAAAAACAATATTAAAGAATTAAAAATAGAGTTTATTTTAAAAGGACTTGATTGTGCAAATAAATTGAACAAAAATTGAATGGGTTAGAAGGAATCAATTCTGCAAATGTAAATTTCTTGACTAAAACATTAGTATTAGAACTAAAAGAAAATGACAAAGTAGATGAATTAATAGAAAAAGTAAAAAATGCTGTAGTAAATATTGAATCACTTTTTAAGGTTATAGAAAAAGGAATTGGCAAAGTTTCAAAAAAAAGAGATTCTTCTTGAAGGATTATGTTGTGCTAATTGCGCACAGAAATATAAGAGTTCCCAATGTGATAATTAATAAAAAATAAGCTTATCTTATTGACTTTGGTCTTGCAAGATTAATAAATAATGATAGGTATACACCTTCAGTAGATTTTTCACATTTGGGTCACTTATTTCTTATTTCTTAATTTTTATTATTTTTCTTTTGAGAAAACTAATAAAAAATCAAAACTATGGTATATTGAATTAAAATTATTAACTAGTGAAGTTAATTTTTAAAAAAAGTTATTGTGATTAGATAATGCATATAAAAGTATTAATGAAGTGAAACGAGATTTTGAAGAATTAAAAATGTAGTAGTATAA
>NZ_JACTOJ010000066.1:0-4254 GCF_032335695.1 Clostridium sp. 19966 | reverse complement strand
AGGATACATAGTAGTATTGGATATTTAACTCCACAAAAATGCGAAGATTTAGCTAGAAAAATTGTATAAAAAGTTCAACTTTTTGTGTCTAAGATATTGACATAGATCCAATGCAAGCTTGATTCAAAAACAGGAACAAAAAATTAAAGACATGCTCACATTTTTGGGTTATGCAGACGTTGAGCAGGTTACTTCTATACCTGAAACAGTGCAAACGGTCATTTCTCAGTTGGCACAAAAAGCTCCTAAGCCATTTGTGTTTACTGAAACAGACTTAAGAGAAAAAATTGTCTCCCTGAGATTACGAAAAGGAAATCATCATTTGGAGGAGATCACAAAGCAACTTGGCGATAAACGAAAGCAAAATAGTGTTTTTGATAAACAGATTCAAGAAAAGACTACTCTGCAAAACCTTGTAAAAGAGAGAGCAGGTGCACTTCGGCAGAAATTGAATCAATTGAAAGTTGACGAGGTAAAAAGTGTAGCTCCTTATTTGTTTTACGTTTTTAGTAAATTGGTTAAGCATACCACCCTTGATGGATTTCAATTGGAAGGTAACAACGCTAGAGAGACAGAAGCAAAGCTGACTTTTACAGATCAAAATAAGAACCCAATTTTGAATATTATTAGCGACGGACAGTTGGGAGCGTTTATGTTATCATATTTATTGGGTAATGCATTTCTAAGAAAAGACATAGGTGGTTTCCATTGTTACTTTGTAGATGATATTACAAACAGTATGGATGATATTAATCTGGTTTCATTTATTGATCTTATCAAGTACCAATTAACCGAGAAAAAAGAAAATACAGCGATTCAACAGTTTTTCTTTTCCACTTGCGATGGAAATCTGAAGAGGTTGTTCCAGTATAAAATGGCAGGCTTTGAGATTCCAGTTACACTAGTTGATTTGGATGAATCATAACACATAAGCTACTCTATAATTATCCCGTTCTGATATAGCATGCTGTGCAATTACTAATATCTTTTTCTATGCTTGAACCCTTTAGCTTTAGGCAGCAACAGATTTTATCTGTGACCATGTAAAACAACCTGCGTGTATTATGCCAATCTATGAGACAATATTGTCTGTTGTATTTTTTGTTAAAAAGTATAATATGTAGATATAAGGTCATTGTCCAAATCAAATCTAGAGGGAGAAACACTATGGTGAGAACGATTGGAGAGAGGATACGTCAATTACGCCTTGCAAAAAAGATGACACAAGCCGAATTGGCTCAAGTTCTTCAAATAAGCTTAAAATCTATACAGCGGTTTGAACGCAACTTATATACACCGGATGTACACAATCTAATCCTTATATCAACTTTTTTTGATGTCTCTGTTGACTATTTATTAGGACTCTACGATGCTAGAAAGTCAGCTTTACCAATAGAAGAAAATGCACTTCCAAATACTATGTATAAAGCCATGTATGAGCGATATATATTATGCAGACAGCAGTCTCCAATTGATGGAAATACCTACTATTGGATTTCCTCTTTTACAAATAATAACGGTAAAGAAATGCTTGGCGGGCAAACACAATGGGCAGGATGGGCTGACGATAAAAGGAAAAAGGAACTCAGGAAACTACGTGAAGTCAACCCAGATATGGCAATCAAATCATGTACCAGAGTATATGGTGCTCCATTAATTTTGCATACTTTACAAGATGTTGAAGTCTTTTTGTTATATGGTGGGCAAGCTATTGTTGAAAAGCATTGTTGCGAGAAATATCTACCTAATTTCTTAAAACCTTTTTTAGTAGATAAAAAAGAGGTTAAGTGGGCTATTTAGTTATGATAAAGCATGATTACACCCACGTATATATTATTGCATTTGTACCTATGTTTCTTCTAGAAGATAATTAAGTTTCAGGAGATGAATCCATCATGAAATGGCCGGATGAAAAAATACAATGTAAACGGCAATATTTCTTGCAGCAGAGAAAAGAACCGACAGGCAAGTTTACAGAATTTGTAGTAAGAGTATATTATAGCATTTACAAGAAATGTTCCGAGAATGAAAATGGTATATGTAGAAGTAGCGATGTTAGCAGCTATAAAATTAAACATGTAGTTTACGAGGGATTTTATGACAGTCAGCCTGATCACGAGAACAAGAGTGTTATTGATGATTGTATGAAGCACTTGAAAGAAATGCATTACATTGGATTTAAGAAAGAAAATGATGTTTGGTATATATATATATCAAAAGGCAATTGGACTTCCTTTTAGAGGGCGAGCATGAATTTTACAAACATAAATTTGAGATTCGACGGGGATTGCCTTGTGCGACCTAAAACATAATTATGCAGCGGTATATTTTACATCAGATCTTTTATGACCAGACTGAGTCTGGACGCAATCCGCGTTCAGACTCTTTTTCTTTATATGACTTATCACTCGCGTTTAAACCTTACATCTAAATTGAGCAAATGACACAGTAAAAGCCTGTAAACTCAATGGTTTACAGGCTTGAATTATTTTTTAAAAATTGCATAATATGAAATTTTGCTACTATTTTGTTAGTGTGTTTTATGTATTAGGAAGAAAGTTATTTTTTATCAATATTTTTTTAAACTTATGATTGAGATAATCACCACTGAGTGGTGAACCATCATCAGTGCAGCATACATAGCCATCTTCTTTATGAGCTAATCCTAGTAATTGTTTTTTTCTTCTTGCCTTTTCTTTGAATTTAGTAAATAATTTTTTACATTTTTAGTTAAGGGTAGCACTCTATAGCTATTTTCACTTTTGGGATTTTTTGTAACGACCTCAATACCAAATTTAACTCTGGTTTCATTTATTTCAATTGTATTTTCTTTAAAATCAATTGCATTATACTTAAGGCAGAACTTCGCCTCTTACTAATCCGTAATTTGCAGCTAAGAATACTGCTGATTCAATAGGGGTTCCGTCACATGCTTCAAATAATTGTTAAAGTTGCTCAACAGTATAAAAATTATTTAGAATGAAAAAACCAAAGAACATGCCATACATGACCCAGAATGGAGAAGATAGAGAAAATAATCCCAATCAGTATATTTGTTCTATGAAAAATGATTGTACTGCAGGATATAAGTATTTTAAATTCAATAAGGTAAGCAGTATTTCAGTAAAAGTTCTTGGAGTTGCAGATGGTGAGCTTAGAGTTCAATTAAGTGAAAAAGGAAAAGCAATTTCAATAATCAAGCTTACTTCTTGTGGAGAAGGATCGAGAAAATTTACATCTGAGTTTAATGTAACACAAAGTACTCATTCATTGTATTTTGTTTACAATGGGAACCAAAGACTTGAATAGAACCAAATTATTTTACTTATTGGTACATTCTTGATAATTCTAATAATAATCAGATCTTTTTGGATACCAATCTATATAATCCAGTCCTTAGTAGGAGCCTATTATATAGGAATTACTGAAACCAACTTTGTTGTGTTTGATGTATTAAAGTTTGAATCAATGTCTTCATTTGTTCCAGTCTTTGCCTTTCTAATAATTGTTTCACTTGGAGTTGACTATAGTATCTTTTTAGTTATGAGATATAAAGAAGGAGATACCTTAATCCTAAAGAATCTATTACTATTGCATCAAGGCAAGTAGGTGGGGTTATCATATCTGCAGGAATCATACTTGGCGGTACTTTCACAACTTTAATACCTTCAGGTTTAGCTTATTTTATCGAATTAGCCGTGGCGGTGGTAACTGCGCTTAAGTATTATGTTTAATTTTTCTAACAATATTCCTTCCAGCGTTGATAGTATTGGCTGACGTTATAGCTAAGCATTTCAAACGTGAAGAAAAATTTGAAACTGCTGAAAGAAAATCAGCTTAGGATATATACAACAAATGAAGATAGAGGTTATATAAGTATAAAAACTGAAATTACTAAATAGAAGAATAATATAAAAACGAGGTAATGTATTAAGAATTTTTACATTACCTAATTTTTTTAAGAGACTAATGGTGTATCTATTTCGATAAAATCGGTAGATAGTATTATAGTAAAATTACGAAATATATACAATTGTGAACTATTGTTAAGTTTATAGAAATCGCTATAGCCATTAAATATAATTAAATAAAAGCACAACAATAACAGCATAAAATTAGTAATCGATGCCTGAATGGATGGAGTGTAAATGGTAAACTAAAAGGGTGAGATTTCGGCAAACAAAAAGGGAGAAGATTTTCCAGTATAGTACAATAAAAAGTCACCTTTTGGTAGAATAAAATAGTTATTTTACT
>NZ_JACTOJ010000065.1:0-4329 GCF_032335695.1 Clostridium sp. 19966 | reverse complement strand
GCGGTTGGCTAGACCTGCATTTATTTTAACATAGGAGTTTTTTTCTACTCAACGGCATAAGCCTTTTTTCTTCCACTTGCTTAGCAAGTGGTTTACTTTGTTGCACAAAAATTCCACCATACTTAAAGCATGGTGGAGCAATTTCTTTTTATAACCTTTTTATAGAATATCCTTTTATAATTGACAAGTTTTTTATATTTAACTATTTTTCCTAACTTTACTGCTCTGGTAATAATGCTAGAATTATTACAGCAATTATACCGACAAACATAATTACAAGTGATATTTTTGCAAGTAACGCATTTCTTTTATTAGATATCTTTATATAATTAACTCCACTAACTATAATTATTAAAAGTACAATAATAACTTCAAATATTGCTATATATATCTGATATTTCTGCATATCTAAGTTATTTAGTGTAAGTTCGTGAATCAAAAGCCCTGCAGCCATAAATAAGGTTAATATGCTTACTATAATTGACACTTTAGAATATTTATTCTTTATACATTCTACAATATATACTATTGCAACAAAGAATACTATTACTATAAAAACTATTACTAGTTTAGTGTGAAACTTTGGCAAACCATAAAGTCCAAATAAAGCTGCTACAACGGATATCCTTTTAATTAGGTCGCTCTTATTATTCATTAAATTTCTCCTATAATTTAATTTTCATCATCCTATTTTGATTTATTAATAACTTTATTTTTTAGTTTTTCTCCAAAAGAAAGCATCTTTTATTAATCCAGTTCCAAAGCTAATTGCAAGTCCTCCGAGTACGGATGCACCTGTTCCTAATGCAAATCCAGCAACCGTAGGCGCCCAAATTTCAGCTGTAGCAGCAGCTAAAAATATACTAGCTCCAAATCCTAGCGAATCTACTATAGCTCTTCCAAATGCATCTCTGGTTCCATAATGTAGTACATCATCTCTAATACTTAGCCCAAAAGAAATGGAATTTATAATTCCTACAGCCCCTACTACACTTTTAAACTTAGCTATTTTAGGCGTAGAAAATAAATAATCAATTGGCTTTGTAACTTTTGATACAATTTTATCTATTCCTTTACCAATTCCAGAGTCTGTAATTCCTGATGCTACATTACCTTTAGTAGTTCCCATGGAATCTGTAACTCCATCTAAAACTTTATGCCCAGTAGATAGTCCAGTATCATGATAATGAACAACCCAATTATTATAATTGTACACGCTAACTGTACTATCTGGATCCATAACCATTCTAAATCCGCCCACATCATATCCATTTACAGGACTATTTTTACAATAAGCAAATAGATTATGTCCTAGTAACTCTCCTAAGCTTCCTGCTATAGCATCCGCATTTATAAATCTTCCCCAATCAGGATTGTAGTATCTACTCTGCAAATAGTATAAGCCTGTCTCTGTATCATATCTATATCCTCTGTATCTATATGGATTCTTCACTCCTACAGTATCCTTAAGGCTTCCATCTATAGATACTAGCTTGCCCCATGTATCGTAAGTGTAGCTTACTACTTGCGCTCCTGTCTTATCAAATAGTCCAATTATATCACTTTGTCCATTTCTTATATAGTAGTATTCTACACCATTTAAGTTCATGGACACAAGCTTTCCTGCACTGTCATAAGTATAATATATCTTGTCTTTACAAAGTTTTATATCCTTTTTTCATGTGCCGAAAATCTCATTATATAAGCTCTCTACTCAAGTATACTTTTTGTCGAAATGTCATAACTAACTTTATTTTCAATTTAGTTTGGTTAACTTCTGTAAAGCTAACTTAAAGAAAACTTAGAATTTCCTTAAGTTTACATAAAGAAGCCCACTATAGACACTTTAGATAAAATGGTCAATGCCTTAGAAATAACCTTTTTAGAGCTGTTTGATTTTGATAATAGAGTTGATAGAAGAGAAAAGTCTTCTGTAATTGATAAGCTTGCTTTTGAACTCAATACACGCTCTGAGGAAGAGCAGACAATCATTTATGACTTGATAAAACAAATACTTAAATTTAGGGATAAAAAGTAGTAAATATTCAATATTTGCTTAGTAGCATCAATAATATATTTAGCAATTATAATCATATATATTATCCACCTTTCAAAGTATGGGAACACCCATATTTTTTTATTTATTTTAGTTTCCTTTATAAATCTGTCATCATTTATTTTTTAGTACTATATTTGTATTTACTCATTTTGATTCCTCAATATTTTAATCTAAAATATAAATAGGAGAACCGAAAACTGCATTTCAAAGTGCTTTTTCGCTTCTCCCATCTATTTAAAATTATAATTTTTATTGATCTAAATATACTTTTTATTGTTCGCTATACATATAAGTAGCAATCGCTGTAACACTTCCCACTATGCCAATTGGCGGAAGTATTACTCCTATTAATGCTAATATATAATTTCTAAATTCTTGATTATAAAAAAGCATTTCATTGCTATCAAAAATTTTGGCAATCATTACAACTGTAATAGAAATAGCAACTGAAACCTTAATATCACTAACAGAATATTTTCCGTTACTGCTAAATTTAATACTATCCATATAAGCTTTATCTTTAATAATTATACGCCTATATAACATAAATCCTTCAATAATAAAAAAGTTTGCAAATATTAATATCTTTGTTATAGTATGCTTTGGTTGCCAATAATCAGCTGATCCTAAATACAGAAGCAATGAGGTTAAATTAAATATGACTAACAGAGTCAAATACATTTTTGATTCTGCATTTTTACTCGTTAGATTTTTTATAATAATAAATAAATAACTCATAATAGTTATTACTAAAATTATAGGTGCTATTTTATAAAAAACTTTATTTTTTTCCATTATGCCAATATTCATAAACAAGTCTATTATAAATGCAGTCAGTGTGAAAAAAACATAAAATTTTTTTAAATCTTCTTCCTCCGTGTCTTGCTTTTTCTTATTTTTCATAATTCCCCCCTGATTAAAATATCGAATTAATAAAATTCTTCGCCTTATCAAACGGATTTTTCATAACCTGTGTAATACCATATGCTATTCCTGTTGTCGCTATTCCTATACCCGCTGCAGGAGCAGAAATACTAAGAAGTGCCACGACCCCTGTTACAGCTCCGACAGAAATTGCTCCTATAGCTATTCCGCTTAGAGTATCAAATGTAGTATTAATAACAAACTTCTTATTAAAACCTCCGCAAGATAAGTAATTACCAAAGCCGCTTATTGCAATATTTATTAA
This sequence comes from Clostridium sp. 19966, assembly GCF_032335695.1. Lineage (NCBI taxonomy): Bacteria > Bacillati > Bacillota > Clostridia > Eubacteriales > Clostridiaceae > Clostridium > Clostridium sp. 19966. Next base: position 1,081 of record NZ_JACTOJ010000065.1, on the reverse strand, counting down.
TGCGTTTGCTTGAATGTTGATTTAACGGAATTTTTCATTTCTCTAAAAGCATATGAAGCTTTTTTTATATATACATCACTTTCCCCTGGCGACCATACTCATATTTTACCTTGATTAGCCTTAGTTCCTTCCTTAACAGTATGAACTCCACCTTCTTGGCGAGAAGCTATGGCACCACCTTTAATTGAACTTATTTCATCTGAAGGAATTGACATGGTACTACTAGAACTAGTATTTACACCACTACCAGCTATAGCATCCGCATTTATAAATCTTCCCCAATCAGGATTGTAGTATCTGCTCTGCAAGTAGTATAATCCTGTCTCTGTATAGTATCTATAGCCTCCACTAATTACAATAATTGTATATGCAAATCTATAAAAAATCCACCATATTTTTAAAGTTGTGGATATAGTTTATATATTCCTGCTATAATACTTTCTTATACCCATAGCTTTCCACATTTTTTTATTATATTCGTAATATTAATATCATCTGAGGAAGGAGACGGATCTCCGCTCGGATGATTGTGACTTACTATGATAGAAGACGCATTGCTTAGGATTGCTGGCTTAAACAGCTCTCTTTGATGAACTAAAGAACTATTAAGAGTACCTACGCTGACAATGTTAATTGTAGTTGGCTTATTCTTTGTGTCAAAAGAGCAGGCTATAAGCTGTTCTCTATCAGAGTATTCTAAAAACTCCTTTACAAGTTCATATGCATCATTATGTGAGTTTACCTTGGACTTCTATAGAGTATACTTGATTCCTTAATAATTTTTATAGATACTATATCTACTCTTTTACTGCTTAGATTTTTAGAAGTATTATTGATTCCTTGTTCCTTTAAAACAATGTCTTTACTCTCTTTTTTACTACTATAATTGTATTTAATCATTTCTATTCCTCCAATTTTGATTTTTATATTTGTAACCGTAAAAAAATTAACGCCTAGAAGGATAAAATCTGTTTTGATAAAATAACAGATATTAATTAACTAGGGAGGTTATGTACATGCAAAAAGGTTCACAGGATAACAAATGGAAGGCTATATTTAATGAATTTTCTAATTATAATGG
>NZ_JACTOJ010000064.1:0-4788 GCF_032335695.1 Clostridium sp. 19966 | reverse complement strand
ATAAAATTGGTAGCCAATTATAACAAAGCGGCCCTTAGAGTTACTTACATGGGTTCTGAAAGAAACCATGCTAGACGAAAAACGCCTTTATCAACATCCTTTTAAAACATAACCAAATAATATAATAAATGAATTAAAAAAAGAGCTAATAGACTATTTTGATATAAAAAATATATATGATAGCGATAGTCTTAAGAGAGTTTTTGAAAAATCTGAAGAGAAATTTATTTTTGTTTTAGACGAGTGGGATTATATTTTTAACAATAATCTTTTTATAGAAAATCAGAATGATTTCTTAGAGTTTTTAAGAAATCTTTTAAAGGATCAGCCCTATGTGGCTTTAGCCTATATGACAGGAGTTCTTCCAATAAAGAAATACTCCAGTGGCTCGGCCCTTAATATGTTTGATGAGTTTACATTTTTAAAAGATAGAACATTTGATGAGTATTTTGGATTTACAGAAGATGAAGTTATGAAGCTTTGTGATAAAAATAGAAATATTAGTTTTAAAGAATTAGAAAGCTGGTATAATGGTTATTTAACTGCAAAAGGTGTTAAAGTATATAATCCAAGGTCGGTAGTAAAAGCACTTCAAAATAATTATTGTGAAAGCTACTGGACAAATACTGGTGCTATGGATGAAGTAGCGGAGTATCTTAAGTACAATACTCTAGAAATCAGGGACGATGTTATAGAAATGGTATCAGGTCAGGAAATTGATATTATAATTGACGAGGAATTTAGAGCAGGACAAGGTACTCCAAGGACAAAAGAAGAAATATATTCAGCTATGATAGTACTTGGATTTTTGTCCTATCATGATGGATATTTGAGGATTCCTAATAAAGAGCTTATGAAGGAATTTGAAAAGGCATTAAAAGATAAATCCTTCGGTTACGTTTCAAAACAGAAAGTACACAATTGTAAAATCGAAGAAATGTAGCACTAATTTATAAGGAAGCCTCATATTTTTTATCGGATCGCAAACTAACGTATATCAATGCATTAACAAAAGCAGAATTTGTCATTGATGAAATGTTTGAAGAATGTGACTATGATATTATTCAATTATATAAGGATAGTGATTATGCTATAAAAGCCAAAATACTTCCTGTAACATTTGTAATCAAAGCAAGAAAATTATAGCAATTAAAATTTTTAAACAAAAAATTATACAGGTTTATTTTTTATAAAAATTTGATATAATATAAACAAGAAAAGCTTAGTGCTGGTAACACTAAGCTGAGTCTTAGGACATTTATTTTGTTTTAGGGCTATTGGATTAATTAAATAATGATTTAATTAAGAGTGAAGCACTATTCTTTGTGGGATGGGTGCTTTTTCTCTTTGCCATCAAGTTCTATGTGAAGACCAAGAAAATTAATTTTCACTATCAATTTATAAATAAAAAGATTATGTTTTAAAACTAATCTGATAATATATAGCATATCTTGACAGCGTTAAGATTCGAGGAGTGAAAGAATGGAGCATAAACCATATCATCATGGAGATTTAAGAAATTCGTTAATTGAGGCTGGTATTGAATTAATTAATACGGAAGGAGAAAAACAATTTTCTTTACGAAAGGTTTCTAAGCTATGTGGAGTAAGTCAAGCTGCTCCGTATAGTCATTTTAAGGATAAGGAGGATTTGCTAAGGGCCATGCAGGAACATGTTACAAATAAATTTGTGAAATCGCTTGAAGAAGTAACCCACTTGTATCCTAATAAAAATGATGAGAGAGCTATATGTGAAATGGGAATAAGGTATGTGATGTTTTTTATTAATAATCCTCAGTATTTTCATTTTTTATTTTCTCAGCCTTGTATGGAAATAAATATTTCAATAGGCGAGAATGAAATTGACAGTTATCCTCCTTTTGAGATTTTAAAGAGAACTGTTTTTAATGTATTTAAAGAAAGTGGAATGTCAAAAGAAAAAATGGAAGAAAAGATAATATCCTTATGGGCAACGGTGCATGGCTTAGCCTCAATTGCCACTATGAAGGGGGTCAATTATAACAAGGATTGGGAAACAACCATTAAAAATATTATTCGGAATTAGAATGTTAAAGAAGGTGAACTGCTATTGAAAAAAAGAGTTATTGGTATACTGGGTAGTCCTCGGAGAAATGGAAAGGTTGCTGAGACTTTATATTCCATTTTAGAGAATTGTAAGTTAAAAGGTTATTCCACTTCTATTATAAATTTATATGACTATAATATTAAGTTTTGTAATGGGTGCATGCTATGTAGAAGAAAAGGTCACTGTGTAATAGATGACGATTTAAATGATATAGCAAAAAAAATAGTTTCAAGCGATGTAGTAATATTAGGTGCACCAACTTATTGGGCAAATGTGCCTGCTATAGTAAAAAATCTATTTGATAGAATGGTTTCTTATACTATGGAAGATGTAAAAGGAAGATTTCCAAGGCCACTTTGTTCACAAAATCAAGGATATGTTTTAATTACAGCCTGCAACACGCCGTTTCCTTTTTCTTTTCTATGTAAACAAAGCCAAGGGGCAATCAGTGCAATGAATGAATTTTTCAAGACATCAGGTATGAAGAAAAAAGGAGTTATTACGATCACCAATACTTGGGGAAAAAAGTGTGTTTCAAAAGCTGTATTTAATAAAGCAAAGAAGATATCGGATAGGTTATAGAAATTTTGTGGAATATTTTTAATAAAGGTATCGCAGTATAAGATTCAGAACATAAATAATATTTTATTAGGAGGCAGATATGAACGAAGAGGTTTTAATTATATGTGAGTCAATATACCATGGAAATACACGTAAATTAGCTATTGCCATGGCTAAGAAACTAAATTGCAAGGTTATGACTAGCGAAAGAGCACTATCGGAAGATATGCAACAATATAAAGTAATTGGACTTGCTTCAGGAATTTATTTCACTTCTCATCACCCAAAACTTTTTGATGTTGTAGAAAAAATGAAAAATACACAGAAGGCATTTATAGTCTCTACTCACGGAAGACCTTTTTTAGGGAAATATCATGAAAGGCTTAAAGCTGCTTTATCAAATAAGGGTGTTCATGTTATAGGTGAGTTTTCTTGTAGAGGTTATGATTGTACAGGCCCATATATTATTGTTGGTGGTGGCAATAAGGGAAAACCCAATGAAGGAGATCAAAAGAGGGCTAGAAGGTTTATTAGGGTTATATTGCCAGAGTATTGCAAGGCTAGAGATGTTTTAGAGAATGGAAAAAATATTGAAATACACTATGAGGACTGTATCGGATGTAATAAATGTAAAACAAGTTGCCCCATGAATGTATTTGATATTGAGAATGGCAAGCCGATTGTAAGAAATCAGGAAGATTGCATTCACTGCAGCATTTGTAAAGAGCAATGCCCTTCCCAAGCAATTGTTATACAGCATTCTTGGAGAGAGGCTATTGCTATTGCAAAAAGGCATGCTAAGAAAACTTCATTGTAGGATTAACTAGAGGATAAGAGCAGTTAGCGGTTAAGAGTTACCATTGAAATTTCTTATGCATGGCAACCATCTGTACTCCAGGGAAAAAGCCCATTTTATAATATAATCCTTCAGCAGCATTACCAACTGATACATCTAACTTTGTTGCTGGGGATATGTCTTTTAAAATAGTTAATGTTCTCTTTATAAGGTTCTCGGCAATCCCTTGTCTTCTGTAAGCTGGTATCACTGCTACCTCATTAATTTTAGAGAATTCGTAGTCATCCTCCTTATTTTTTCCTGCTAAACATACTGCTACTAATTCAACAGTGTTTTTATCATAAACTAAGGTAGAAGCATGTAAACTATTGGTAGCTATATACCTTTCTAAAAACATCTTAGTGTTTTCTATTTCATCTTCTTCAGTATTATTACAAAATTCTTCATATTGGATGCCGCCTTTATATGCTTTATGTAGCGCCTTTCCAATCTCGCCTGCATCCTCAATTGCAGGGGCTTTAATAACTAAGTCTTCCCTCCACTGAATATCTTCAAATATCTCCGTTGGACGAATCATGGTTCTTCTGATAAACCTTTTTCTATATCCAAGCCTATTATAAACTTCAACATCCTTTGAATCTATAAGGTATAAATAGATACTTTTATTCTTATCAGACCATTGCATTAAGGCTTTATTTAATTCGCTGATTATGGAAAACTTGTCTAATACGTATGGTGATTCTACAAAAAAATGTGATGAATAATTTGGTTCTATAACTACTCCGCCAACTCTTTTATTATCCTTGAAAATCCAAAATGCATTTTCATCGTAATATGGATCTTGTGATATTTTGATCCAATTATATTTGAAATCTTCATCCCTATCTACATATATGGCATAATGTATTCCAAACTCGCCTACATCAGCTCTAACAAGCATAAGTCCATTATTTAGAATATATTGTTCTTTTCCATCTTCCCATTTCTGAATGTTTTTCATTTAAAAATCCCCTTTATGTACATCTATTTTTTATGTAAATTTATCTTAGCATATTGTCATATGCTTGAATATGTAAGAAACATTTCTACATAGTTTATTACATATTTGACTATCAATCAGGTATGGCTAATGTAAAAAGGATTTGTCATAAATAAAACTGTCATAATATACGCTTATTTCAAAAATAGTAGATAACTAATTATGTAGTGCTACTATTTTTGATTTTTTCAGTATGCAACACTATTGATATTCATTAAGTGGATATATTAATATCGTCTTGTTTGCTAACATAGCTTAGCAAAATAGCCTCAATAATAGCTCCAATCAGTACCATTAATAGGGGATA
>NZ_JACTOJ010000063.1:0-4973 GCF_032335695.1 Clostridium sp. 19966 | reverse complement strand
TTGTTATCCTGTGAACCTTTTTGCATGTACATAACCTCCCTAGTTAATTAATATCTGTTATTTTATCAAAACTGATTTTAACCTTCTAGGCGTTAATTTTTTTACGGTTACAATAGTATTATTATCCATATGCGATTATTCCTTCTCCTACTTAATAATTTATTCCATAGTTAATTTTAAACAGCTTGAGAATATGTATTAAATTATAGTTTGATTGTTTGTTAAATTATAACATGAAATTCATTTTAATGTATACACTTCAATAAATACTGCGCTCTTTCTTTAAAGTTAATTATCCTTGTAAGGGCCTCAGCATCAAAGTAAAATAAATCTCCATCAGCTGAGCACTTAATTGGCCATTTAAATCTCTGACTAAACTGCTTAATATGTTTAAAGCTGTAATAGTATTCATTAGTATTGATAGAATAGTTGACTGAAGGCTCATAGGATTTTCAGCTGTCCATTTTGCCTTCTATCCTAATGAGAAGATAGGTGGCTCTATATATCTATTAAATATAATTTGGCTATAACGTATGATAATGTATGTAAGATATGTTATAATCATCCTAATCTTATATGGTAATTGTAAAATAGTGTGAACTGAAGATAATTAATATTTTTGTAGGAGGTTATAGGATGAGTTGTAAAATGTGCGAAAAGCAAAAAAGCATTAAGGATGACCCATATTTTATTATAGAACTTGAAACAGGATACGTAATTTTAGGATGGTTTCAGAGGTTTAAAGGCTATACGGTTTTCAATTGTAAAGAACATGGGCCTGAATTACATAACTTAGAACATTCTTTTAAAATTAAACATCTTGAAGAAATGTCTATAGTAGCAGAGGCTGTTTCTAATATATTTAAGCCTGATAAGATGAATTATGAATTACTTGGAAATGGATGTTCTCATATTCATTGGCACTTATATCCGAGAGTAAAAGGTGATACTCCTAAAATTAGTTCGGTATATCAATTGTCAAACGAGGAATTGTTTGATGAATCTACAAGACCGAATGAGGAGGAGAGAAAAGAATTGAAAGAAATGATTAAAAATGAAATTATGCGTCTATGTCCAAAATAAGGATTAAGCGAAGTAATTGAGTGATACGTGATATTCTTAATTGATGTACTAAAATGTGAATAGGTTCTTTCTAGTTTAATGGTTAGTTATATAAATAGTAATTTATGTAGGTTTTAGTGATGCGTTCATGATTAAGAAGGTATCAATATAAAAATACTAAGGGGGATATATGTTATGGCACACATAAAGGCAAATGGCATACAAATTGAATATGAAATTTTTGGGAATAAGACAAATCCTACAATAGTGCTTATTGCAGGAAATGGTGCTCAGCTAAATTTTTGGGAACCAGATTTTTGTGAAATGCTTGCAAAGGATAATTTGCAAGTTATACGCTTTGATAACCGCGATGCGGGATTGTCTACAAAATTCGATGCGGCTGGTATTCCTGACATGAAAAGGATATACCAGGCAGCGCAAGAGAGAAAACCAATTGAGACAGCATATACATTGGAAGATATGGCTGATGATGTGGCTGGTTTGCTAGATGCGTTGGGAATAGAGAAGGCTCACATCTGTGGTGCTTCTATGGGAGGCACGATTGCTCAGGTTTTTGCCTATAGGCATCCTTCGCGTATATGTAGTTTAATTTCTATTATGTCATCCACAGGTAATCCGAATAATCCGCAAATATCACCAGAAACATTGGCGATTGTTACAGCAACACCTCCAACTGGGCGGGATGCATATATTGATTATACTTTACATATGTGGAAAAATATTTGGAGTAAGGGATTTCCTTTTGAAGAAGAACGTGCAAGGCGGTATTGTGAAGAAAGCTATGATCGTTCTTATTATCCACAAGGATCTGTACGCCAAAATGCAGCGTTGGTTGCTAATGGGGATAGGAGGCAACACCTTTCATTACTAACAACTCCTACGCTGGTAATCCATGGAACTGAAGATGTGTTATTTCCTGTTGAAGCAGGAAAAGATACAGCACGCACAATACCTAATGCTAAATTACTTTTGATCGAAGGAATGGGCCATGACATGCCTAAGGGAGCATGGAAATGCATAGTAGAAGCTATTGCTAGTCAGATAAACGACACGTATCATTCATGTTAAGGGGGAAAAATAATGATTCAATCAATTGTACATATTGCTTTAGTAGTACAAGACTATGATGAAGCAATCGAGTTTTACACAAAGAAACTTCATTTTACATTAGTAGAAGATACATATCAACCCGAGCAAGAAAAAAGATGGGTGGTAGTATCTCCACCAGGTTCAAATGGAACAACAATATTACTTGCAAGAGCATCTAAGCCAGAACAAGAGCCTTTCATAGGAAATCAAGCAGGGGGAAGAGTTTTTCTTTTCTTAGAAACTGATGATTTTGGGCGTGATTATAATGAAATGAGAAAAATAGGAATAGAATTTGTTAGAGAACCTAAAGAACAGGATTATGGAACGGTTGCAGTATTTAAAGATTTATACGGAAATTTATGGGATTTAGTTGAATTCAATGAAAATCATCCAATACTCAAAAGAGTTAAATAAATTCCAATTTATAGATACGTTTGAAGTATAGAGTATTTTACAATTCGAAGGAGATTAGATATGATACATAAATGATGCTGTGGGTACGATACCTTTGATTAAAAATATGATAGAAATTTTGATATTTGTGAAATCTATTTTTGGAAGTATAATCCAAAATATGAAGGCGATGCTAATCATGTTGGTTTAATACAAGCTGAAGATAATTTCTTGAAATTTGGAGCATGTGAACGGAAAATGATTGCCAATGTAAGAAAGGCTAAGTTAGGCTGTAATATAACAGCAGTAGATTTATCTGAATCAGCAATTGCTAACGCTAGGATATTTGCCGAAAACAACAATTGTAGTATTAATTTTATCTATAAATCAATTTTTGAATTAGATAGCAGAGCATATGACTTTATATATGATAGTGGTTGCTTTCATCGCTTACCTCCCCACAGAAGAATTTCATATGTGGAACTATTAAGAAGTTCATTAAAGCAAGGTTCTTACTTTGGTCTAACATGTTTTGCTTGGGGAGAAAAATGTGCAGATGAAGTTACAGACTGGGAGTATTATGAAAAACACCGTGTAGGCGTTGCCTTTACCAAGGAAAAACTTGAGCAAATATTTTGTAAAGACTTTGAAGTTGTAGAGATAAAAAAATATAAAGAGGGAATAGAAGGTACTTTACAAGGCTTAGGTTTTATGTGGACAGCATTATTTAAAAAGAAATAACTTTTGATATCGTGAACAATATTCTTTTTCTACGAATCAATAATAAAGGCTTTGTTTTAAATGTTGATATTATCGTTAGAATCCCTTTACTAAAAACTCCTTTATCAACATTCTTTTAAAAAATGGCCATAATAAAAAATAGAGTGAATTAAGGTTGGCAATTAATTATATTATTTGAGATTTAAATCTAGGTGCTGATTTTTAACATGCTCAGGTATTTTGAAACTTTTAATATGCTCATATCTTTCAAGTGTAATTTTATCATTAACCTCATCTATTTTAAAGGTAAAATCATCTAAGCCTATTGGATTATGAGCACCAAGATAAGGCTCTACTTGAAATTTAAGAGTAAAATATGATTTCTCATTTATATAGCTTGCTTGTAATATCTGTGAAGTAGGTGTGGTTATCCAATAAGGAACATCCCCACCATAATAATCCCTCAAAGGTTTATGTATATATTGAGATAAGAGATTTATGATTATCCAACCCATGACTTGTTCTTTTGAACTCTCTTCAAGTGATACGGAATCGCAATATTTGTTAGTAAATTGGGCCTCCTCGTCAATTAATGAACTGCTTGATTTATGTGAAGCGCTATTATATCCCATGAAAACAATTATTAGAAAAAATATTAAGAGAGTCTTAAAAATCTGTTTCATTTAGCAACCTCCATGCGAAATTTATTTATCTATTTTCTCCATAAAAAAGATAGTAAATGTGTGGAAATAAATGAATTTAATGGTGTTAAAAGGATGCAGCTTACTAAGTTAATAATTCAAAATTAGGTCAGAAAGCTCAATAATAATCAGATTTTAAAATCTCTCCGCTAAAAATAAAATTCTATAAGGGGCAAAAAAGATGGCAAAACATGTTTTAAAGAAAAAGCGAAAGCTCCACAAACATAGCATTTGTGAAGCTTAGAGAGTGCACCAGACAGGAGTCGAACCTGCGACCTCCGGATTCGAAGTCCGTAACTCTATCCAACTGAGCTACTAGTGCATATAAAATTAACACGACTTATATTATAAAACAAATTATTCCCAAAAACAAGTATTTGAATTGTCTGGAATAAATATTACTTTACTGGACAGTCGATAGCCATAGGCACTGTTTGACTTTTTAATGGGACAGGTCTTTACAAGGAGCTCAAGCTTCGGAGCGAAGACCTGTCCCGGAGTTTTCTCAAACAAATTTTCTTTTAAAACAAAAGAAGGGAATAACTTTTCTTATTTATAAGCTAATTAACTCAGTACTCTCCGGGACAGTCAATAGCCATAGCTACTGCATAAATTGATTGACTGTCCCGATTAAAACACAACCTGGTGTATCAATATGCTAAAAATATCGAAAAAAGTAGAAAAAGAAAGTATAAGCAGATTAAAATAAAAATATGAACATAAATAATATACAAACATATATTGAGCCGTGGTACTATATCTAAGTCGCAACTGACAAGTATAAAAATTGAAAAGTAGAAAATACTAAATCAATAAAAATACTTGAAAAAAATTGTTGACAGATTATCATTAACATGATAATATATGAAAGCTGTGTGAATACAGCAAGGTCTTTGAAAATTGAACAGAAGGAAAAATATCAATTCTTTGATATAAGGTAAATCCAGCAGATTTTACAAATGTAAATAGCATTTGTAAGATATCGTT
>NZ_JACTOJ010000062.1:0-5004 GCF_032335695.1 Clostridium sp. 19966 | reverse complement strand
ATAAAAATGAATTGGTGAAATTATATAAAATTGTAAGCTGATTTAAAATAGAGGTAGATTAACCGAAAAAAGTTCATGTTTAACTTGTACTTTTTCTTGACATAGTACCAATATAAGAAATTGGTTGCCAGTATTTAGATTTCCTAATGATGATATGTTCTGTATTGATAAAAGAAATGGCAAAGTCGTATTCTTTGAACATGATGTATTTGATACTGGTATAAATCTGCATGGATTAGTAATTGCCAAGAGTATAGAAGATTTAATAATAAAATGGAGCAAAGTTTTATTCATTGATATATATGATTGGTATGAGGGCGTAAATGAGGTAGAAGGTATTGATTTAAGTAAAGATGTATATAAAACTATCATTAATGTAGCTAATAAATAAACTATTAATAAGGTATAAGTAGATGCAAAACAAGTAAAAAACACACTGCAAAAAATATATGATTAAAGATACTAATAAAATTAATAAAACTATAATTTAGACACACTGCATAATCTAAATAATGCAGTGAAAAGATGAAATGAATCAGCTGAATTTAAGTAAGCTGGTTCATTATTTTTTAGCAGTTAATATATGCAGTAAATACATCGTTCAAAAGAACTATATTAAAAAGCGACGATAACACATCAGAAAACAGAGATTTTAAAGACTGTGAACAAGAGTGGCATTAAATTTTAAAAGTGTTGAATAAAGGCTAAAGCTACTGATTTACATAGAAATTGATAGGTGATTAAAATCTTTTCAGCAGTTCCTCAAGTATAAGTATGTGATAAAGGATTTCCTTGCTAATCAATACTACAATCTTTAGAAGCCAGTAAAACAAGGCTGAAAGCAATGTGTAGATTGGTAAGCTAAGAAAGCCTAGATTTAATGATTTCGCTTATAAGTTGATTGGTTCATGGCTATAGTACGTGTATGATAAGAGTGTTAACGTTTCAGTAGATATAAGTACCGTAAGCGATAAATTACCATGTGTGTACAATTAAAAATAATGGACCATCCGTAAGGGTGGTCACAATTTTTGTGATTAGTTATTCTTTTTACAAGAAGATTGAACCCATGATCCCAAGGTAAATAGTCTTCTAAGAATTCTGGATGTGCTTCAAACTGAACGCCTGGAAGATTTTTAAATATAAACTCTAGATAACTATAAGGCTCTAATCCATTAGCTTTTGCTGTTTCAATTATGCTATAAACCGCTGCGCTTGCTTCTGCACCTTTTGGACTACCTGAAAATAGCCAATTTTTTCTTCCTAGAGTAAAAGGTCTTATGCTATTTTCTGATAAATTATTAGAAATTGCACAATTACCATCTAGCAAATAGTTCATGAAACCTTCTTTATTTTTAACGGCATATTCAATGGCTTTTCCTATCTTAGATTTTGGAAGATAACTATTTCTTATTGAATTTATCCACGACCAAAAGGCATCTAAAATAGGTTTTTCCTTTTCAAGACGCTTAGTTTTTCGTTCATTTGGCAACAAATCTTTGATTAATTCTTCTTCTTTAAATAGTTTGTTACAAAATCCAATACCTATTTCAGGAAGCGTAGCTTCCGAGCTACTTATGTCTTTTGGCAGTGCTTCAACGAAATATCTTCTAAGATGAGCCCAGCACAAACATCTTGTTATTCCTGGAACTTTGTTGTACCCTTGATAACAATCTGTATGAAGATATCCCTTAAAGCCTTCTAAAAATTTCTGGGGACAATCACCACTTCTTGAAGGCTTATAATCAAATAACCTTATTGGTGTTTCACTAGCTGCATGAGTGCTATATACCCACATATAGGATTCAGTTGTATTTTTCCTTCCAGGTTCCATAAGCACTTGGACAGGTGTTTCATCAGCATGTAGGTGGGTGCTATTTACTAACTTTTGTCTCATGAGCTTTGTTAATGGCATGAACCAGTTAGTAGCTGCGACTATAATCCAATTACTCATAGTTGCTCGGCTAAGCCTCACACCTAGGTTTTGCCATTCCTTCTCTTGACGATATAGTGGAAGGGCGTTTACATATTTACTGTACATAATATGTGCTACAGAAGATGGCGAAGCCATAGAATGCTGAACAACTGGGTATGGCATTGGTGATTTCTCTATATAAGGAAGACCTTTTTTACGACATTTTCTACATTCATAAGTTTGACGATAGTAGTCAATAACTCTAACCTTGGCAGGTATAAACTCTATTTCTGTCCTTATAAATTCTTTACCAATGCTAATTAGAGGTGTTCCACATTTTTCGCAGAAACGATCTTCTTCATCTAAACGGCATAATACTGTATCATGTGGAAGGTCTTTTAATAATTCTGCTTTTTGTCCCTTAAATTTCTTACGTTTATAATTTGATACATCCTGCAAATTAGGTTCAGGTGCTGCAGGATTATTTTCAACTTCTGCTTCATTAAAAATAGAAAGCTGCCCTTCTATTGCAGAAGTTTTTTCACTGCTTCTTCCAAAAAGCTTTCGTGTTAGAAAATCAACTGTCTCATGAAGAGATTTGTTTTCTTGCTCTAACTGTATTATGCGATTTTTTAACTCTAAAATATCTTTTTCTGTAATCATAGTTGAGACAGTTCCTTTACACGTTTTTCTTTATTATAGTATATCACTAATAATTGGAAAACCTCATGATTTCAGATTTTTCTAACACTAAATTATTGAATTAATATTAACTTTTTTTACTGCTTTTGGTTGATTAATTGCCAACCCTTCTAAGAGCCAACGAAACTCTTGCTGGGTAATAGATTTTACTGCGTCAGCATCTTTAGGCCACTGAAAGCTACCGCTTTCTAATCTTTTATAAAGAAGAATAAAGCCATCACCTTCCCAATAAAGAACTTTCATGCGATCTCGTTTACGACCACAAAATAGAAATAAACTATTTTCAAAGGGGTCTAATTTAAAGTTTTTCTGTACAGTTCCTGCTAGTCCATCTATGGATTTTCTCATATCTGTATATCCAGTAGCTATGTATATTTTGTCAGCTTTCGAAATATCACCGATCATTTTTCAAAAACCTTAAGGTACTTTCAATTAATGTATTTGAAGCAGTATTGTGAATTTCCACAACTTTAGGCATTTCTATAGGTACTATTTGTTGTTGATTGCTTGAGGAAGGAAGTGCTTTGCAAGCAGCTACACGAATTTTTCTAAGCCAATAATAGTAGCTATTAGTTTTAATACCATTATTTCTGCACCAGGCTCTTATACCGTCGCCACTATCGTGGCATTCTTGGATGAGATTAATCCATTTATTCATTCTATAATCTTGTGATATTTTGCGCGTATCCATCTAAAACCTCCTTTTTTCAAGTTTTTAAAGTTACTTGAAAAACTTGAAAATTGATTTTAGAAAATTATCTCATACTTTTTCAACACTTTCTATTCACTGTCTTATTAGACGCTTACTAAGTACCTGATAAAGGACTTCCTGGATAATTAGAACAGGCATCTTTAGGAGCCAGTAAAACGAGCATAGAAGAGATGTGTACCCTGATATGCAAGGAAAACCTAGGTTCAATAATTCCACTTGAAAGTTAATGCAATTGGGAACAATAATATATACAGGATAAAGTCTTTAATGCTTGGACAGATGAAGGCATCTAATAAAGGATTTCCTGGATAATTAGAACAGGCATCTCTAGAAGCTAGTAAAACGAGCATAGAAGATATGTGTAGCCTGATAAGCTAGGAAGACCTAGACTCGATAATTCCACTTAAAAGTTAATGGAATTGGGAACATAATATGTAGTATAAAAGCACTAAAAAATAAAAAGAATTGATATGATAAAACATATAAATAATATAGTTGAGTATAATGACTTGGGACTTGGAAATGGGAACTAGGAACTAGGAAATTGTAACTGGGGGTAGGGGACATATGACTGATAAGAAGATATAAGATTGAAATAAATAATAAATATATTTCAATAGAAAATATAATAAATACAGATGAAAAAATAATAATTGATACAGGGATATAAAAAATAATTAATCAATGTAGTTGATTAATAGATACCCATATTCAGAGGATAAAGAACCAAGTAATAAACATTTCAATAGAAATGATAATGGGAAAATATAATACATCAATCAGTGGAACTATATTAAAAAGCAACAATAACGCATCTGAAAACAGATATTTATGAGAATGTGAATAAGAATACCATTCAGATTGAAAAGCTGTAAAGAATGGCTAAATCAACTGAATTTAAAATAGAGGATAAATATATATTATAACAATGATAAAAGAGTTAATGTTTCCTATCAAGGAGCATTAACTCTTTTTTAATGTATAGGAAAGTATATCGTGAAGGAGCACTAGAGGGCTCATTTTTTCTAGCTTTAAGTCTCAAGAAAATTATGTTGGAGAACTTAATTAAGGAATTATAAAACTATATAACTATAAAACTAGCTGTAGAATCTAAAAATATGCAGATAGTAAAATTCATAAAAAAGTATTTAAAGAGAATTGGTATGATTTTACTAAGTTGTATGGACATCAAATAAGAGATATAGTATTTAAAGAAGTAAATAAAATGATGTATTGCGGGAACATAAAAAGAGGCTATTGCGACCAAATAATTATCATGGAGTTCATGGAATAACATATAAATTTTAAAAAAAGAGAGCTACATTTGCTGGCGCTCATTAAGCTTGATTGAAAATGTTATGCTTAATTAATCCCCCGAAGAGGACGTGCCCAAGGGGCACTTTTTTTGCCGAAGACAATGAAAGAATCAAATAAGCATGATAAATGAACTGGTGCAAAGATTCAAGATATACCTACAGGAAGACGGAAAGGGCATAATAACAATAGAAAGCTATATTGTAGATACTTAAGTCAGGGACTAGAACCATTACCGAATATGCCTATAATGGTGATGACTTAAGGCTTAGCAAAACTATAAAAAAATCTACTAATGGGTATGCGCCAGAAATAACAAATTACCTATATGATAGACAGCATGTTATAATGGAAACAGACG
>NZ_JACTOJ010000061.1:0-5487 GCF_032335695.1 Clostridium sp. 19966 | reverse complement strand
TCATCTAGCAACGCAGCAATAATGTTCTTCTTTCCTTCACTCAATGTTTCTCTTCTTTTTCCCATAATAAAACAGCCTCCTATGATATTTTTATTTTATCATAGAAAGCTGATTTTCTAGACTTTTTTTCACAGGCTCTCCTTTAGTATTAAATTGAACTTAAAATAAAAGATACTTCTACGATTTCCTGTCCTCTATTTGTTAGAATCAATTATTTCTTTCAAAGTAATGTTTTCATTAATAAATCTCACCTTATTTTTTTCCTTTTTAATGCTTATTGCTCTCTTTGGACAATTGTGAATACATGATAAACAATGTTGACAATTATTATTAAAAACAGGCTTCTTGTCTACTTTTATATTATTTACTGGACAGACTCTTTCGCAGGTTTTACATCCATTGCAATTATTATCTACTGAGAAATTCTTTTCAAATTCATTATCGTAAAATTTATCAGCGAATACTCTAAGAGCTTCCTTAATAATAGTATGTTTCTTAATATATTTTCTTCCTTCCTCAATGTCTTTAATTATTTTGTCCAAATTTTCTTCTATATTTTTCTTAGCTTGACCTTGTATCTGCTTATTCATATCAAACCCTGGAAGATAATTATCAACCATAATTAGTTCATTAATATAAGAAAATTCTATTCCATTCCTTTTTCCTATTTCTAAAAGGTGTGTTGTTGCTGCCCCAGAAAAGGCTCCATAAGTTGCTATTCCAAAAATATATTTACTTTTTAATCTAACTTTACTTAGAAATTCTTCAACAATTTTAGGAACACCAATGTTATAAACTGGAAATACAATACCGATTTTTTCGTCCGCAAAATCAAATCGTCCTTCTTTTATTAGCTTAGGAATAGAGTAATACTCATCTCCAAATCTCTTTGCTACATATAAATTATTTCCTGTTGCTGTAAAATATAATATTTTCATAATTTCCTCCTCAATACTGATGTTACAATTGTAACTCACTCTTAAATATAATATACTGTAAGATATAGCGCATTTCAATGCTATTTCTATCAGATGTTACATAAGGGGAGATATTGTTTATGGAAAATAAAAATAATACTTTGCAAAATCATATAACAAAAGAAAGCATCTTTACATCACTTATGATTTTAATGGAACAAAAGAATTTTGAAGAAATCACTATAACAGAGATGACTAAAAAGGCTGGTGTGTCACGAATGGCCTTTTATAGAAATTACAATGCAATTGAGGATGTTATTAGTTTTTATCTTGATGAACTTTTACAAGAATACTCTAACCAAATATTGGATTTTGAAGCAATAGATAACTATGAGAGCATATGCTTATATTTTTCTTACTTCAGAAAACATAAAAAATTGATGACTAATCTAATTAAATCTAATTTAACTAGTTTGCTCCTTGAGAGATGTATTAAATTATTCAATACACTTTGCAAGGAAAATGTATGCTCAAAATCATTTTCTCCAATAAATAAAAGTTATGTTGTAGAATTTATAGCAGGAGGGCTTTATACGTTATTAATTAAGTGGGCTAAGAATGGTATGAAAGAAAGTGATGAAGATATGGCGACACTTGTGTGTAATATTATAAATGCTCCATAAAAAACCTATGCTTTAACAACAGTTTTAGCATAGGTTTTTACATTTATTTAGTTATTGATGGACAATATTTGAATAAAATGAATTAAGTAAACACTTGTATACTTATTTTTTGCATAGACAATGAAGTATCGAACCATCTTCTTCTTTATAAACCAAGCCTCTTTGACACTCCATAACTGTAAATCCTGTTATTTGTGCTAAATTTGTTATTTCATCTATTGTAAAGGCTTCCCAATAACAATCTGTATTTGCATAAGCAAAGAACTTTTTACCATCAAGAAATTGAGGGTATTTAGCCTCTATAAATTCTTTATCATGTCCAGAAAAGCTAAATATTCCGTTACCCTTCAAGACCCGATTACATTCTTTTAAAATATATTGTTGATTTTCTTTACCATAAAAAAGACCGAAAGTTTGTGACCATATAATAACTATATCAAAGGTATTGCTTTCAAATGGCAAATCTAAACCATTTGTTAGTAAAAATTCTATATCTCGCTTAGATTCAAAAGCCAATTGCTTTGCTGTTTCAATTCTATGTTCAGATATATCTGTAGCAATAACTTTAAAACCCATATCATACAGGCTAAATGCTTCTCTACCTGTACCACAGCCTATATCAAGAATAGTTACTTCTTCGGGAAAAAACCTTGATATTACGTCTTTTTCCCATATTTTCAAACCATTCTTATAAGACTGCGTTTCCTTAGTCTCATTAATAATTCTTTCACTTGAATACAAACTTTTGACAATCTCAATATTATTATTCATATGAATCTCCCCCATTACTACGCACATATTTATATTGTATATATTATAAACTAATTCTGTAGTCTTTTCCAATATAATGAAACAAATAAGAATTAAGAAAAATATAATATATCATTGTAGTTAAACTGTTTATCGGCAATACCTATTCTCTGTGCAAGATTTAATACATCACCATTCCAACTTCTAAAAGCCCAACAGAAGTTATAAAATATCCTTAAAAAAGTTATAGCATATTGGGCGTATCTTGGATTATAGTTAGAATATATATAACTCTTTCCGTCTTTAACTACATAGTCATAAAGGCTGTGATATGCTAATTCTTCTGCTATTATTTGCTTTTGTATATCAAAGGAAGATAATCCTTTCTTTCCATTATCCTTAACCCATCTATTAAGTTCTTTTTTAGCCTCTGTAAATAGAGTATAAGCCTCTTTCTTACTTAAATTACTGTCTAATTTAAAATGAAGTAGTGAGATTCCTTATCCTTAATAGACTGTGTAAAAACTCTCATAATAGTGTCTATGATGGAACTATCTTCATCAGATATGAAGTTCATCTTATTGCAGTTTATCATTTCTTTAATAAGCCAATAGTGTGCTATAGATGTGTATTTTGAATTTGTGTGCATACCCTCTATGTAGTCCTTTCTTCTATTAAACTCGGACAGCCTTATCTCGTACTCTGATTTAGTTTCATCATCATTAGGAACAGGAGTCTGTGGGGCATAAGGAAATCTCAATCTTTCATTCCTCCTTGCAAAACGTATAGGTGGTAATCATGGTACTTTATTGTATCGGCCTCAATCTGCTCCTGTGTGGCTTACCCTTAATATTTTCAAAATTCATCTTTGGCATACCAAACCATTTGCAGAAAGGGTTATTGCAGTAGTTCATTTGAATAGGAAAGGAATTTGACTGTTCCGTAAGATAAGAATGATAAAATATTAAATATCTATACTTTTTGCCAAAATCTATAGGGGATAGAGCCTTGTAGTCTTTATCCATCTGCTCTAATTCCTTATCGGAATAAGGACATATAGTGCTTACATCTAAAGAGGTTTCATTTGCTAATTCCTTTAGTTTAGGAAATTAAATATAACCCTCCTTAACATCAATAGTGTCATTTGAGGCTTCTTTATTATCCTCTATGCCAAATATAATTTTATTAATTTTCTTCTTGCTCCTACGGTTATTGTGCCATTCCACGAAATCAGTATCTTTTAATATGTTTTGTAGGAACATATCTACGACTTCATCTTCATCATATTCAGTGTATTTTTATAAAAAAGTACCATTAAACCATTGATTTAAGCCAAAGTAAAAGAGTGCAAAAATCAATGTATTTTTGCACCTCTAAAGTAAACCCGTTAGTATCAAAATATCGTTCTTTTATTTTTGACACCTTCACGATATAATTGTAACATAGAAACAAAATACAAAGGAGGATTAACATGGACGTTTATGAAGCAATAGAAAAGCGAATTTCCTGCCGATCCTACGCGGACAAGGTGGTAGAGCCAGAGAAGTTGGTTAGCATCACCGAGCGCATTGAGGCCATCAACAAGGAAACAGATCTTCACTTCCAGCTCTTCGGGCCACGAGGCGCTGGGCAGACGGCTATTGATACAGCGCCGTCGGTATTCGCTGGCACGGTCTATCATTACATCGCCTGCGTAGGACCGGATAGTAAAATCGGTCGCGAGCAGCTTGGATACTACGGCGAGCAACTGGTGCTCTTGGCCACACAGCTGGGGCTCGCAACTTGCTGGGCTGTCACCAGCTACAACGCGAAAACTCTGCGTTATGAGACCGAACCCGGAGAGGTACTCACTTGCATAATTATGCTAGGCTATGAGATGAACAGAACACCAACCAGACAGTGGCTAATTCGTTCGAATTACAGACAGAGAGACAAGAAGCCTGACCAGCTCATCCACTCAGATACTAGTAATATCCCTGACTGGTTCATGGACGGCGTAAAGTGCTCGATAATCGGTCCATCTGGTATCAACGAGCTACCAGTTACGTTCGGATGGCATAACGGTATCGTGACTGCATCTATGCCGAATGCTATAATGGCAATTCAGGATGTCGACCTTGGCATTGGTAAGCTACACTTCGAGCTAGGCTCACGAAAACAGGGTAGCTGGCAGTGGGGGGAGAATGGTGTTTTTGCCATAGAATAACATAACGTGACAAACTTCAAATTTGCGTAGTTGATTGAAAAATATTATAGAGTTAAGTCATAACGCAGTAGGTGAAGTGGATAGTTGAAAAATCAGCTATCCATTTTATTATTGTATGGAGCGGAAGATATTTTTAACAATACGGTTTAAAAACGCCTTGCGTAAGTATGAAAGAAAGGCAAGATTGATTTGAACTTCAGATTTTGTGCAGTTTTATTGGACTGAACAAATCTATAAGTCTTTTTCACAGCCACAAAACCTTGTTTGATAGGCTTTGTGGCTGTGACATATTATGATGAGACCCAATATTATAAAATGTTTTCGGTTACATTTCTATTTCCACAGGATTTTTTCATCCAATCTTGGTGCTGTTCTAACATATTTTAATTGCTCATCCGGGTAACCTAAGACCAACAACATCATTAACTTCTGGTCATTTTTGATGCCAAGAAATTCTCTAACATCGTTACTTTTATCCGCAATCATTTGTGCAACACCAACACAGCAAATACCCATTCCCATTGAATTTGATAATAGTTCCATATTGGCGACTGCCAATCCTGCTTCAAAACCAGCTGTAGTCACATAGTCCTCATATCCTCTGAGTTCTGTATATGAATCCTTTAAAATGGCAATGGCAACAGGAGCTTGAAAGGTGAGTGATTCATCTTTTGCAGGTATCTTTTTAATTTGTTATTCCAGTTTCTTTAGATATGATTCATCGGGCTTCTTTTTAATAAGTCCATGTCCTCCGTTTGCTGCTGTATATAGCAAGGCCCTAAAGCGTTCCAATCATTCTGAATGACAATATACGATTGACTGGTGCTAGAATATAAATAGTACAAGTTGAAAGTGAAAAAATCCAAAATAAAAGATATAATAAAAATAGTGAAAGATGGAGGGTTTGGACATGAGTAGACAACAATTTACA
>NZ_JACTOJ010000060.1:0-5581 GCF_032335695.1 Clostridium sp. 19966 | reverse complement strand
TGGAACAGCTGCTACACCCGTTCCCATTCCGAACACGATGGTTAAACGCTGTATCGCCGAGAGTACTGCCCGGGTGACTGGGTGGAAGGGTAGGACGTTGCCAGGTTAAAAGCTACTAAGTTAATTCTTAGTAGCTTTTTTGTTTATAATCTTAATAAATAAGTGGTAACTGTATAGATAGATGCTAATATTAAATTTTTGTTTTTATACCATGAAAAGTCGAAATTAGTATTATAAAATTTGTAGTAGTTTAAAATGTTTGCCAAAAAATGACGAATGAAGCAAATTGAGTAATGCCAATTATGATGATATAATTTACGTAGCATGTGTTATAGGATATAACATGTGAAATTATGTAATTAATCAATAAAAGTTAATGTTAAATTCTTATATGGTTAAACATAATTGTAAAATAGCGTAAGTGGTATTATAAAACGAAAGAAGGGTTAGATATGGATTTAATTGCAAAAATTACTGGTCAAATATCTGTTTTTAATAAATTATATGATTATATGAGAGTGGTAGATCCTCTCAATAAGACTATTGTTTTTGATACTTATAACGAACATGAAAATGACTCGTGTTTTGACTTGTGGAAGAAAAATTCATTTTGTAAAAATTGCATATCTATGAGAGCCTATATTAATAATGATACATTTATAAAAATTGAATATGATAAGGATAAAATAATTTTAATAATAGCGATACCGGTTTGTATAGATGGCAATACATTTATTGTGGAGCTCATAAAGGATATTTCTAAAAATGGCAGTGTATTAAATAATGAAACATACGTTATAAGTGAGCTTATTAACAGCATGAATGAAAAAACAGTGAAAGATAAATTAACTGATCTATATAATATAAATTACATAGAAGAGAGACTGCCAATAGATTTTAACTATAGTAAAATTAATAATCTTCCTTTATCATTAATCATGACAGAAATAGATTATTTAGATGATATAAAAAAGAGGTATGGAGATATTATAGAAGAAAGAGCTTTAGTTATGGTTTCAGGTTTAATAAAAAAATCTATTAGAAATAATAATGATTGGGTTGGAAGGTATAGTTCAAGAAAATTTATAGTTATTTTGAATAATGTAGAAGTAAGTGATGCATATATTATTGCTGATAGGCTTAGAAGTCAAATAAAACAAAAGAAATTGGTCTATAAAGATGATATTATAAATTTTACATCAAGTTTTGCAGTATATAGGATTTCAGATTATGATACTGGATTTTCTGAGTTATTATCTAAAGTAGATAGTAATCTTTCTAAAGCAATGAGTAGTGGAAGTGATAGAATCATAATCAATGAAAAAGTAGATTGTAATATAGATATAGAGGAAAATAATAATAAAAATATTAAGTTAGCAAGGCTGGATAAGCAAATAGGTGAATTAAGAGAAGTTTTAAATGAAATATGCTGTACTTTAGATGAAAATGACAGCAAAGGTAAACAACTGATAATAAGCCAATGGTTAGATGAATTAATAGTAGAATATATGAAAGAAGTAGAAAAATTATAAATATATATTTAATTATATTATTGAAGAAATTATGAATGTATCATAGTGATAAATAATTATTAGGTGGTGAGTTTTGTGTATTCATATGCAGTAGTTGGATATTTTGATGAAATCACAGAAAATATTTTTAAAAGCTATTGGAATCATTTAAATGAAAATAAAATTACTGACTATGTTGTAAATTCAAAGGGGAAAAGACCTCATATAACTATAGCTGATTATGACGATTTAAATAAAAGTGAATTTATAGACTATATGATTAAGTTTTATAAGAATAAAGAAAGCATAGACATTTCTTTTAATGTATTAGGAACATTTATAGAGACGGGTACGCTGTTTGTTTCACCTGCAACATCTAAAGCTTTGTTAGATTTTCACAAGGTTCATCATACAAATTTTATTAATTTTAAAGATAATAATCAATCTCTTTATCTTCCTGAAAGGTGGTTTCCTCATTGTACTATAGCTAGTAGACTTGATGATAGAAATACGTTAAAAGCTATTGAATAGCTAAGAAAAAGTTTGAAAAAATTTCATGGAAAGCTAAGGGAGATAGCTTTAATAGAAATCACTTTAGATGATAAAAATGTAGCTGTGAAAGATGAAATAATATTTTCAATAGTCCTTAAATAAGAGCTAAAATTCAAATTTCACAGGTTGCAGGAACAGATCTAGCAAGGTTTCAGCAGCAATACCAATTACATTTTTTATGAATTCTTTTAATGCATAAAAATTACCGTCAGTAAGTATATACTTATTTCCTACTTGTAAATATATGTAAAATAATATATTATATTTATAGATTGAAACAAAGGAGGTATATATTTTGAAAAAATGTTCAGTAATCTCCTCTTTAATGTTGGCATTATGTATTATAGGAATTGTAATAGTTCATTTCAATTATAATAAAAATATGAATAATCAATCTATAGGGGCTTCAGCTAAAAAGGTAAATAAATCAGTAAAAAGTATTAATGGGCTTAGCGAATTAAAAAATACTGCTACTACCATATTAGAGGCGACACCAACTGGTGAAACGGAAACAAGAGATTATAATGGATTGCCAGCTATTATATCAAAACTAACAGTGATCAATGTATTTAAAGGAAAAAAAGATTTAAAGAATATAAAAATACTTCAAATACAGGAATTTGATAAGAAAGTAGAACAAAATCATAAACTGCTTTTGTTTTTGAGAGAGGGAATTGATAATCCTGATTGTTACGTGGTTATTGGTGACACGAGTCAGGGAATATATGAGATTATATCCAATGGTTCCGAAAATACAGTAAAAGCTTTTGATGAAGCGAATTCAAATAACTCAATATTAAAAGATTTATCAGGAAATTATGAAAACTTAAAAACTATATTAGAAAACTAACTCATTTGCCTTGGCAAAATTTATATAATATATTGATTTAATTACTATATATGCTATAATATTAATCGTCGCCTGGGTATGGCGCAGATGGTAGCGCGCTAGAATGGGGTTCTAGAGGTCGCAAGTTCAAATCTTGTTACCCAGACCAAAACATTTGCCCAATATAGATGCATGGCCAATAAAGCCAGTGTTTATGCGGGCTGCGGGAGTTTTGAATGAGAAATTCAAGACTCCCGTTTTTCATAGATGCACACCCTCTTTTTTGAGGGCTAAATCATATATAGCATAAAGAGATCAGAGGTCATGCCAAAATGGTATGGCCTCTTTTCATA
Organism: Clostridium sp. 19966; assembly: GCF_032335695.1. Taxonomy (NCBI): domain Bacteria; kingdom Bacillati; phylum Bacillota; class Clostridia; order Eubacteriales; family Clostridiaceae; genus Clostridium; species Clostridium sp. 19966. Next base: position 2,336 of record NZ_JACTOJ010000060.1, on the reverse strand, counting down.
TATTCGAAAACAAAATAATGCGCCCTGCCGGGTAACTTTTGAGCGGCTGTGTTCTTCGTGACTGAAAACACAGCCACTTTTTTTGTTGCCATTTTTCAAAAAGTACTGCCCTGCAGGGTGCGATGAAAGGACTGAGAACAATGCCAGCGAGGTTCATGAGAGGCACGCCTCTCACCTTAACTGAAATAGAAATGCAATTAATTCCCGGCTTTTCTCCCCGAAGTACCGGAGTCTTGAGAAGTCGTTACAAATATACCGGCACCGATTGTGATTGCCGGTTCTGTACACAAACAACAGAAAAGAAAAAATGCTGTGGCTTCGTAGGTTGTATTTGCCTTCCGGAGCGAATCGCAGCCGGTTGCGTATCCTATGGGGAACTGCTCCGGCTGTTCCTAAGCGAAATTCAGCTTCGGACATTTGCTTCGCGGATTGAGAAGCTGCTCAAAGAAAGCGAGGCTAATCCGATGTTTTTCAGAAACGCTGAACACCGCAGAAGATTTCAAAGCCTGCGAAAAAGCGGATTGTTTCCGATTTTGAACCTTTCCGAAGCCTATGCTGCAGCTGCTTTTCTGCTGACTTCTGACGCCTTCCTCTGGAAGCAATCGAAAGACTTCATCAATCAGAGCAGTATCCACTTTAAAGATATTCGTATCCACGGTGTGGATCTGGATGGCTACGCCATATTCCATACAGCAAGGGATCTATATCACGGTACAGACCATATCGCCATTTCGGAACTGAGCGATCCGGAACTGATCAATGATAAACTGCTCCGCCTGATCATTAACGCCTTCCTCATAAGGCGGCACGGCATAGCAGCGGTTCCAACATAGAACAAAAAACAGCAGTCACATGGCTTCCAGTTACAGCCGGAATCATGTGACTGCTTTGAAGGTGAGGTGATGTTTATCAATAGCTTTATCAGTTGGATCGGCGGCAAGAAGGCGCTCCGCAACGTTATATACCGGCTCTTTCCCAAAAATTATGGCAGATATATTGAGGTGTTCGGTGGCGGCGGCTGGGTATTGTTCGGCAAAAAGCCGGATCAAAACGCAATGGAGGTTTACAACGACTACAACTCTAACCTGGCTAATCTTTTTTACTGCGTCAAAACCCGCACATGGGAATTTCTCCGGTACCTTGGCTTTCTTCCCATTAATTCAAGGGATGAGTTTTATGTCATCCGTAAATTTATTGAAAAAGAAGAATTTACACAAGAGTATCTCTCAGAAGAGCTGGAACTGGCGCAGCATAACCTTTCCCCTCCGGAGTTTGAAGATATGAAGGAGTTGATGCTGGAGAACGCGAGAAAAAGCGACGTGCGTCGCGCAGCAGCCTTTTACAAGCTAATCCGGTATAGCTATGGCAGCGGCTGCACTTCCTACAGTTGCCAGCCATGTGATATGCGGAAAACCTTCTTCCTCATATGGGAAGCGTCCCGCAGGCTTGCGGATACGGTAGTGGAAAATAAAGATTTTGAGGCATTGATCCGGCAGTACGACCGAGACAATGCCTTTTTTTATTGCGATCCGCCCTATTACGAAACCGAGGGGCATTATGCCGTGGTGTTCCGGAAAGAAGATCATAAACGCCTCCGTTACCCGCATCAACAACCTTGCGCAGCGGTATGACGGCGGCTGTGAATACCCGGAAGTAATCATCACCAACTACGATCCCAAAGAGCGCCGGAATGCCGAACCGAAGCAGCTTAATCTTTTTTCTGATGAGAACGGAGATGACGAGGATGAGTGGTATCGAGCAAATGAGATGGGCTAAACTCATAAGCCCGTAAATTGATTTGGACAATCGCCTATATATTTATTATAATGTAGAAAGTGATTGGAGGTAAACTATGAGAGGAAGAACTTATACAAAGGGACTGAAAGAAGAAATATTAAGAGAAGTTAAAGAAGTAGGAAATGTATCACTTGTTTCAAGAAGACATGGAATATCAAAATCCACTATATTTACTTGGATCAAGGAATCAAAAAATAGAGATGAGATTAAGGTTAAGCCAGGGAGAAAGGCTTTGGTTGAGGGAGATAAAGGGCTAGAGAGTGAATTAACAGATATAACAAAGGAGAATGATCAGCTAAAGAAGCTTCTAGGAGAGAAGGACTTAGAAATAGCCATACTTAAAGACTTAATAAAAAAATCAAACCCTCAATTAAAGATAAAGTAGAAATAGCTAAAAAATATGTAGATCAAGGATATAACGCAGTATTTGTCTTGAAGGTGGTCAAGCTTGGTAGATCCACATATTATTACAATTTGAGTATTGAAGGAAAAGAAAAGATAAAACCTAAAGGCGGTAAGCCTAGGGGATATAGTCTAGA
>NZ_JACTOJ010000059.1:0-6186 GCF_032335695.1 Clostridium sp. 19966 | reverse complement strand
TAATTTATTTGCCGCTATAGGTACAACTTTTGGAGCGGGAGATGGTAGTACAACCTTTAATCTGCCAGATTTAAGAGGACAATTTATTAGAGGTTTTGATGATGGAGCTGGTGTAGATAACGGAAGAAGCTTTGGAAGTAAACAAAATGATATGTTAAAATCTCACAGACATGATTTCCCAAGTGGATATAGTGGGGGAAGCTGGAATGCTGGTAATTACGGACAGTTAGCTAATGTAGGAAGTGACGGCGCTTCACACGTATATTATGTTTCAACTAATTATACTGGAGATTCTGAAACAGCGCCTAAAAATGTAGCTTTACTATATTGCATTAAATATTAAGAAGGTGATTTTATGTTAGTTTATAATTACAATAGAAATTTAGAATATATAGGAAGTGAGGAAGCAGATGAAAGCCCTCTTGAACTAGGCGTATATTTAATTCCTGCTAATGCTACTACTATAGAGCCACCCGAATACGATAGTCAACATATTCCTATTTGGAATGGTGAAACTTGGGATATAAAAGATATATCTTTGGGAGTACCTCCGTCAAATGATAATACAAATAATAATGGTGAAAAGACACAGGCAGAGATATTACAGCAGACAATAGATAGCCAAGCACAGCAAATTAAGACTATGCAGGACACAATAGACCAATTAGTATTATCCAGCTTATAGGAGGAATTTAGATGTTTGAAACATTAAAAAGATTGTATTTAGAAGGAAAGTTAACTGATGAAAAATTAAGTAATGCCGTTATAAAAAGCTGGATTACGGAAGAAGAAAAGCAGCAGATAATTAATGCGAAAAATGCAACAGTAGTCGATAGCCAATTATAAAATTGATGTTTTATTTACTGTTTTGACTTTTGGAATGGCTTGAATACTAGTTTGTATGGGTGGATAATATTGGATAATCAATAAAAAATGATAAAATAGATTGGATTTTTATAAGTTCAATTTTTTGATATTAAAAAAGAGGTGTATTATATATGGAACAAAAAGTTATTGTAAAACCAGTGGGAATTAAATATATATGTGATGTATGTAAGGAAGGTGAAATGATACAGACAGCATATAATGATTGGGAAAGTAATCCTCCGAGATATGAACATATATGCACAAATTGTTCAACTAAGATTTATTTAAATGAAAAATATCCTTTAATTAGATATGAATTATAATATATAGATATATTTTGACAATTGCAGTATAATTCCGTAAAATGTAATTATGTATATATATTTACATAGAGGAGGAATTTAATATGCAATGGATTATCAATAATGCTCATTGGATATTTGAAGGAATAGGTGGAATTATTCTTACTTTATTAGTTGGTTTATTTACAAAAAGGCAACTTGATAAAAAAACATCTCAAAAGATTAAATCTGGCAAAAATTCTACTAATGTACAAGGTGGAGGAAATGTAACTGTAACAATCGGAGGTAAAAAGAATGATTAAAGGGCAACAAATTGATTCAGGAGATGACTCTACCAACATACAAGGAAAAGACATCGTATTTATACAAAATAATGGGATGACTTATTCTGATGTAAAAGAAATTTCAATGGATGTATTTAAAAAGAATTTTTATGATTTGGGACAAACAATTGAAAATATTATAAATGAACGAGCAGAAAAAATATTAGATAAATATTTGCAAAAGATAAATGCAATTAATCCAAAGCTATTACAAAATACAGAGGAACCAGATATACGTTATAATATTTATGAAGTACAAAAAAGCCATGCAAGACGTGGTGATGAGAATATTGCAAATTTATTAGTAGAAATGTTAGTAGAAAGAACAAAAGATAAGGATAAATCTCTAAAAAATCTCGTTTTAAATGAAGCCATGGATGTAGTACCTAAATTAACATCTAGGCAAATAGACATTTTATCATTGATATTTTTAATAAGATATATAAGATATACTGGATTAACCCCTATACAAAATTATATTATGGTACTTATCGTAATAAAAGGGGATATCAATGTGACTTCTGATGATATGTTTTATACTCATTTACAGTATAGTGGATGTTTATCGGTTAGTATTGGTGCAATTGATTTTGAATCAGCAATGGAGCATAAGTTCCCACAAATTAATGACAAAAATAAAGTGAATGATATGATTAATTCATTTGAAATATTAAGGCTTTTAAAACCTATGTGGAATAATAGTAAACTTTGCAATAGTAGTTTAACAAGTGTTGGTATGGCTATAGCAATAAATAATATTCAAATAAAAACTGGACAAAAGTTTGATATAAATATTTTTATACATGAATAAATTATAATTTAATATAACATAGTAAAATTCTCATCTATAAATCCAAGTCCATGCTGAGAGCATGGGCTTTTCTTTATATAAGTAATTATGGAAACATGGCATAATATTGTATTTTGATGTCACTTGTTGATATAATTATATTAGGAGATGATGGGATATGAAATTAAAGATGATTTATTCTAGTGAAAGTGAAGATACTGAACGTTATGAATACGAGTGTCCTTGCGGAAATGGGAAAATAATAGAAATGCATGATAATACTCCAGGATTTAGAGACCATGGTGTTTTTATCAGTTGTAAAGATTGCGAGAATAAATACCGATTAGACACATCAAAAGGGGTTCGCAATTGGGACATAGTAGAGAAATAGTAAAAAAATATTTATTTTATGGAACTTAGGATAATCTAAGTTCTTTTTTATTTAGATTTTTTCATAAACGAGGTGATAATTTGATAATAGTATATAACAGCGATACAACAGATTTTAATAACAATGGATTAGCTGTTTTGGATTTGTGCCAAACATGCGAAGTAACAGAAGAAAAAAATGGAGATTTTAGCTTAGAATTAGAGTATACAATAACCGACAATAATACGAAATGGCAATATCTTATCGAAGGTAACATTATTAAAGCTTCTACACCAAGAGGTGACCAGCTATTCAGGATTTATAAAAGAGTAAAAAATATGAGTAGTATTACAGTTAGCTGCAAACACATCTTCTACGACTTACTAGATAATTTTATAGAGGATTGCAGACCTACAAATTTAAGTGGTAATAGTGCTTTAAATTGGGTATTTAGTCACTTATCCTATAATACTAACTTTACTGTCTATTCTGATTTAATTAATACCGGAAGTGCAGAATACATAAGAAAAAATCCAGTGCAAGCTCTAATAAGCGACGATGATAACAGTTTTATTAATGTCTGGGGTGGCGAGATTGTAAGGGATAATTACGATATTAAAATCTTAGGACAGGCTGGAACTAATAGAGGAGTACAAATTGAATATGGTAAAAATTTAGAAGGTATTGAAGAAGATTTAGATTTATCTAATGTAGCTACAAGATTGTACCCCACTTGTCAAGGGCAGGACCAGCAAGACGTAGTAACCTTAGATAATAAATATGTAGATAGCCAATATATAAATAATTATCCGCATCCGAAGATAGCTGAAAAGTCGTATAGTGATATTAAGGTAGATGATACTACCACAATAGACCAAGCTAAAGCTCTATTATTAGCTGCGGCTCAAAATGAATTTACGGTTAATAAAATAGATGTACCACAGGTTACTTATACCGTTAATTTTGTAGACCTTAGCCAAACAGAGGAATATAAAAATTATAAGTCTTTAGAAACCGTTTACCTGTATGATTATGTTACGGTAAAACATAAAAAATTGAATATGGACATATCTGCGGAGGTAATTGCTTATAAATGGGATGCAATTTTGAAGAGATATAATGAAATTACTCTAGGGAACTATAAAACTGATTTTGCCAGTAGCTATAATAAAGAATTAAATAGCGTTAAGCAAGATATAGTCACTCAAAAAAGTGATTTACTGCAAGCTGTAGATAATGCCACTAACCTTATAACTGGCAATAAGGGTGGTTATGTAATTATGCATAAAAACGCCAATGGTGAACCGTTTGAAATTTTAATAATGGATACTCCAGATATAAATACAGCTAAAAAGGTTTGGCGCTGGAATAATAGCGGCTTAGGTTACTCCAGCACTGGATATAACGGTGATTACGGCTTAGCTATGACAATAGATGGAGCAATAGTGGCAACTTATATAACCACAGGAATATTAAATGGAGATTTAATCAAAGTCGGTACTATAACAAGTAAAGATGGGAAATTATCCATTGATTTAACTAATGGAATAATGCAAATAAGTGGGGCAAGTAAATGGGTAAGTAACAATGGATATATAACAATCAATGGTGATGATTTAGTTCAAGTAATAAATGGAGAAACACTGCCATTTTACAGGTATTTTAACCAAGGTTATCAATATGCAGAAGTAGCACCAGCAACAGGAGGAAGTACAATAACTATTCAATTGCCCAATAAGTATAAAGGGAAAATATTTAATGCTTCAGCAGAATTGGCATCTTTGGAATTTAAAAATGGTACATCTTACTCAGACGATTATAGATTACAAGCGTGGAGTTGCTTTATAGATAGCATAGATTATAATAATGCAACTATATCTATATATGTAAATTTAACTAGAACTGGAACAACATTGCCAACAATGGAATGTAGAATAAATTGGAGAGTACAGGCTTAAGCATCTACTAATTAAAAAGGTAGGTGCTTTTTTAATACAAAAAAATATGAAGATATATAAAAGGAAGTGAAAAGATGGAAAAAGATGATAAAATACAGGAAATCTTAGAGCGACTTGTAAGAATGGAGACAAAGTTGGACGATTTTAATAGTATCAGAGATAAAGCCGAGCAAGCTTATACTAATTCTTTACAAGCTCTAAAAGAAATACAAGAAATAAAGGATAATAATAAGTGGCTTTGGAGAACTTCGGTTGGAGGGATAATAGTAATAATTTTAAATTTAATAGTACAATTAAAAATTCATTAAGGGAAGTGTATTTTATATGAATATTATAGAAACAAATTTATCTTGGAATGGAGCTTTAACTTATAATAATGTACCTCAAATGGTTGTTATTCATCATGCAGAAGCATCTACATGTACTATACAGGACATAGACAACTGGCATAAAGAAAGAGGTTGGATAGGTTGCGGTTATCATTTTTTAGTCAGAAAGGATGGTTCAGTTTATCGTGGCAGACCCGAAAATGCTGAAGGTGCTCATTGTTATGGCTATAATTCTAATTCTTTAGGAGTATGCTTTGAGGGTAATTATATGGTGGATTCAATGCCAGATGTGCAAAAACAAAGTGGAATAGAACTAATTAAATACTTACTCCAGAGATATAATTTAAGCAGAATTGAACCACATAGAGCATTATATAATACAAGTTGCCCTGGAAATAAATTTCCTTTTGATGATATAAAAAATGCTTCATTAAATCAGCAAGGGTCTAATGTCAATTATCAACCAATTCAAAATAGAACTTGGCTACAAGTTGGAGATTCAGGGGACAAGGTAAAAGATTTGCAGAGTAAATTAAGCAGATTGGGGTATGATTGTGGTAGTGTTGACGGCATTTATGGGAAAAACACTAAAAATGCTGTATATAAGTATCAGCAAGATAACGGATTATCTGCTGATGGTTTAGCAGGAGAACAGACAATGGCAAGCATAAATACTAAAATTGCTGAGTTAAATAAGCCTAAGATTGATACTATTATCTTAGATTTTCAACACGCTTGTAATCTTAGTGGATATAGCTTGGCTGAAGATGGAATCAGAGGCAATTGCACTAATGCAGTTATAGCTAAAATACTGATTCAAAAAGGCTCAAAGGGTGAACTTGTTAGATGGGTTCAAAATAGGCTTATTGCTAAAGGATTCGCAGTGGGACAAGCTGGGGCAGATTCAGACTATGGAAGTAGTACAAAGTTGGCTGTGCAGAATTTTCAGATGAAATGTGGATTAACAGTTGATGGAATAGTTGGTCAGAATACTGTAAATAAATTATTGCAGTAGCTGAGGTAAATAATTATTACCTTAGCTTTTTTGCAGTGTCGCAAATTTGCGATGGTTCAAATAAGGGTGTTGCATATATGTGATACCTTTAACTACCACAAAATTGTAAACCTATATTTGAGGGGGTTAGTTTACAATATTTAAGTTAATTTATTATATATATTAGAAGGGAAGTAATGGGAACATGGATATTAACCAGATTATTGGATATGTATTAAGTTTAATTTTAATA
>NZ_JACTOJ010000058.1:0-6480 GCF_032335695.1 Clostridium sp. 19966 | reverse complement strand
TTAAATTCTTCTGTATATTGTTTTTGACCTCTAGCCATCATAACACTTCCTTCTCTTTTCTTTATTTTAAAGTGTTCGGATTTCTGTGTCTACAATATTATACTAACACCAGGGCCCCAATATAAAGGTTCTGAAAAAATAGAGCATTGGTTTACCGAATGGAATACCCGTGGAACTGTACTTGTTTGGAATATTAAACAGTACTTTCATAAAGAAAATCAAACTATAGTTGATTGGTATTTCAAGAATACTATGAACGATGGTAAAATTGAGGCATTTGATGGGATTTCGCTTATTGAGTGGACGCAAGAAACCAAAATATGCTTTTTGAAAGAATTTGGTTGCAATATAAATAACTATGACCCATATCAAAGTAGCTCAAACCCTCAATTTAGAGATGAAAAAGCAATGTGGTTTTGAACAAATTTAGTCATAATGTTGGACAATATTACTATCATGAGCAAACTGGGAAGCTGATGTACCCGTCAGCTTCCCAGCGTTTTTCATCGTATATAACTACTATGCCGGATATTTCCGAAGCGCCCAAACACATCGGTATGTGTTGCCGCAGATGAAATGGTTCATTTGGTTTTGAGCAAAGAAAAGCCGCCACATTCGAAACAGCTTGAGAGTATATAATTAACACCATATTAGCATTTTATGGTATAATGCTTTATAAAAGGTTAACTGATGGCATGCCTTTATCGTCTGATAATTATATTCTATTTGCATACGCATTGGAGGTAACTATGTTATGAAAGAGGAAGAAAAGATATTTGCGCGCAAAATGTTTGACCCACGTAAAAAAGAGCTGAAAGATATAAAGCATCAAGCACACACTGCTTGCCAAAAGTATAATACAATGGACGAATACGACCCTGACCGTTTACCGATTGTTAAGGAGTTTATCGGTGGTATCGGCAAGACTTATTATTTTCAGGGGCCGGTCCAGTTTAACTATGGCCGCCATACTTTTATCGGGGAAAATTTCTTTGCAAACTTTAATTTAATGGTCATGGATGACGCCCGTATCTATATTGGTGACAATGTGTGTTTTGGACCGAATGTTTCATTAATGGCCACGACCCATCCCCTGATTGCCCAAGAACGTATGGGAATAGATGAAATCGGAAATACCACAATGGCTGAATACGCCGAAGAAATCCATATCGGAAACAACGTGTGGATTGCATGCAATGCCGTTGTATTAGGTGGTGTACACATAGGAAACAATGTAGTAATCGGTGCCGGTAGTGTCGTAACAAAAGACATTCCGGATAACTATCTTGCTTTTGGCAATCCCTGCCGTCCGGTTCGTCTGATCTCTGAATCGGATAGCAAAAAGCATTTGATTTTAGAAGAAGATATCAAACATTTTGAATATAACATAAAATAATTGCTGCATTCTTGTAAGCAGGTTAGGAAGGACAAATCTAATGAAAGATTGGTTTACAATAAATCATATTGATACGGATACGCATATTATCAGTGAATACCGGCATTGGGAGGAAACCCACGCTTATCTGTTGAACGGTAAAGACCGCAGTCTTTTGATCGATACCGGCCTCGGTATCTGCAATATCTATGATGAAGTAATGAAGCTAACGGACAAGCCGGTTACCGCCGTGGCAACCCATATTCACTGGGATCACATTGGCGGTCATCAGTATTTCCCGGATTTTTACGCCCATGAAGATGAATTAAACTGGCTGAACGGAGAATTTCCGCTGACCTTGGAGCAAATCAAGGGCATGGTGGTTGACCGCTGCGATCTGCCACAAGGGTACAATGTAGACAATTATCAATTTTTTCAGGGAACACCAACGAGGGTACTGAAGGATAACGACATAATTGATCTTGGAGGCCGTTGTATTCGGGTGTTGCATACACCCGGACATTCACCGGGACATATGTGCTTTTATGAAAAGGAACGGGGATATCTTTTTACTGGTGATCTGGTCTATAAAGATACCCTGTTCGCCTATTACCCCTCCACTGACCCGACTGCCTATCTTGCTTCTCTTGAGCGGGTGGCGTCACTTCCGGTCAAACGGGTTTTCCCTGCACATCACAGTCTTGATATTCAGCCGGAAATTCTCATCCGTATGCGTGACGCTTTCCGGCAGCTCCAAGCCGAAGGAAAACTGCATCACGGCAGCGGAACATTCGATTACGGAGACTGGGCCGTATGGCTGTGAGGTAAATCCTAATGAATCTGACTTATGGGCCTGCCGAAACAGCGGATATTGAACTGCTGTTTCAACTGAACAAGGACTTGATTGACCGATATGAGAACATCTCGCAAATCAACTATTCCAAAGTGCTGTCATGGGTTCGGAATAAAATTGAGAAACACATCGATGAATACACCTGTATTTTTCAGGACAACCAGAAAGTCGGGTATTACCGTCTCCATTCTGCCGATGAAAAAATGGAATTGGATGATTTATATGTCCTTTCACCATATCAGGGTCAAGGCATCGGTAGTGAAATCATCCGAAAATGCATCGCAGAAACAGATTTCCCCATTTTTCTCTACGTTTTTATTCAAAATACCAAAGCAGTCTCCTTATATAAAAGGTTTGGCTTCCGGATAACAGAAACCATCAAAGATTCACGATATATCATGGAAAAATAGTGCACTGGGAAGCTAGTACAGAAAATCAGCCTCCCATTATTTATTTTATTTTCTATTATCGACTTCACCGTCTATAATTTTCATGCCGGGTACTCCCGGAGCGCCCACAAGCAGCGGAATGTGTTGCCACAGATGAAATGGTCGGTATTGAATTTAATGATGGAAGGCGCGATCATATCAAGGAATTCTTGAACTTTTACTTTATCCTGCGACGGAGCTTTGGTTTTCGGCTGTTTTGCCATGAGGCATACTTCCTTTCTAATTATTTCTGAACATAGAAAAACCGCCATGTTTCAGTGACGGCATTGGACAAATTTGAGAAAAAACATGGTATAATGGTCATATGCAAATTCGCATTGTTTATATAATGACGATAATTGGAGGTGGATTATGAAAGAAATCACTAAGGGTTTATTTATCATAGAAGATGAAGTACTTAAAGCAAATGTTTTTGTGCTGTTGTCAAATAACGGTTACTATTTGATTGATACCGGCATTTTTATGAAAACAAAGTATTTGATTCAGATACTGGAGACAAACAAATTTCCACTTTCTGATTTGAAAATGATTATCCTGACCCATTGTCATCGCGACCATATAGGCGGAGCTGCGGAGCTTGTAAGATGCTCGGGCGCAAAATTAGCAGCACACAAAAATGATGTTCCGTACATTTTGCAGCAAAGTGTAATTGAAGGCAACTATCGCAAAATGATGTTAGAAGAACAGAAATACATGCGGCAGCTTAATTGTGTGGTACAGCAAATTGATCACGTTTTGGAAAGTGACGACTTAATTGACATCATCGGCGGCTTGCAAGTTATAAATGTGCCTGGGCATACACCCGGAAGTATAGCCTTATATCAAGCCGATAAAAAAATTATGTTCTTTAGTGATGTTATCAGGAACAACAAAGAAAAAGGCCTTGTAATTGGTGTCCCTGAGAAGTTCAATGTAAATACTGACCAGGTTCATGTTGATGCAAAAAAATTATTGAACTATCCCATTGAATACGCTTTATTTGGTCATGGCGCACCTATAACAAAGAATGCCAATCAGATACTGAATAAGTCCCTTGGGCAATAAACATTTTGTGGATAATGAGCAAAAACAGGAAGCGATGAGTACAGCTCATTGCTTCCTGTTTTTATAGCTTCACACCCAAATGTAGATATTTACCAGCTCCGTTCTATGGTTCGGCTTTTATTCTTATTCATTCAAAATCACCCATCTTTCTCCGTCAAAATCCTCAAACTTTTCCGTAGTCACGTTTTGTTCGAAGTAAACCGCCAGCAGCTTCTTAATGTCCTCACTGTCTGCACGGCTAGCGATGAAGCCCTGTTCCTTGAGGGACTTTTCGATTCGGGACAGATACGGAAACACTTCGCTCTGCTTCTCATCACGCAGACGGATGATGATAAGAAACTCACGGGCGGTGGCCATCTGCACCTGTATTCGGTCGAGAAAATTCAGGTCTTTTTCAAGGAGCTTGCAAATAACCGAATTCTGTTCCTGCTCCATACGGCTGCGGAGAAACTGTTTGTTGTCCTCAAAATTTTCACGGCTGTTGAGGCACAGCATTTCGATCTCGGCGATTCCTTTCAAAACCGTCATCAGGGCATAAATTCGTGCGCCGATGCTTTCCTCCGACAAAACGGAGATGTTGCTCGGTTTTATCAGAAAATACACCAGCTCGCCGTGGCCGTAAGTCTGTAAACTGTAATCCGTGATGGCCTTGGTGTTCATGAGATGCCTTGTGGACGCTTTTTGTTTGGCCTCTTTTTTCTTTCTGCTCATAAGCCTGCCCTCCATTCGTAAGTTTGCTGTTTACCAATAAAAAAGGCACAGGCATACCGGATGAAATCCAGAATACTTGTGTCCTCAAAACGGATGGTCAGGAAGGCATAGACGGCAGTTATGACAATCGGTGGTATAAACCTTATCTGTGTCAGTGCGAGGATGGAAATCAAAGCACCCACGCCAATAATGCCAATATCACGGAGCTGCCACAGCCATAGGGTAGCCTTGGATTTTAAGTTATCAGGGTAAATATACATTCTCAGGCCTCCTTCAGAGATTTCGCATGAGCCGCCGCCTGTTCATAAGTATCAAATTTGATCGGTTCGCCCTGGTGCTTACACCAGCTCTGCGCCGCGCCGCACACGGAATTGGCACTGCGAACCGCCCATACTCCATACTGCTTCATATCAATTCCTCCTTGACTTTCTGATTCCGGTATTTCTTTTACAGGGATTCCAAACTGCTTGGTGGCAGCTATCTCCGCACGCATGCCTTCGGAGATTCTGCTACCACACAGCCATAGCTCGTCGGCGGCTTCCAAAATGCGCAGCCCCATACGGATGCCCGCCTGTCTTTGGACAGGCTCGGAATCATCCAAAAGCTGCGGATACAAAAGATGGACAGCCACCGGCGTACAATTTTGCCGCATGGCATACATACAGGCTGCCTTTGCAAATTCGACATTTTTTTCTATGTCACCGGCGTATGGCGAACAGATATAGACCAGCTTATTCTCACTCACTTCGCCACCGCCTGTATCACAGTTCGTGTCATGTTCACGGCGGTCTGCGCCGCATAGACGGTTCCCATGAGGTTTGCCTTTGTGCTGGTGTCCAGCCCGAACTGTCCGGCAATTCGGGGAATTTCACCCGACGCCAGCATGAGCCCAAGGCCGAGGAGGGCATGATCCTTTACCACCATCAACCCGGCAATCAGCACCGTAGCCTGTAAAAAGGCCGTCAGGCACAGCCCGATGACCTGCTTGCACCAGCCTACGAATCCGTCAATATAGCCTCTCGGAACAGAGAACATGTAGAGGCTTCCCACAGCAATCTGAATGAGCAGGATGCCGCCGCGTTTCAGGTTGGCAAAGAACACTTTAATGACTGCATAGCCCATCAGGATGAGAATAAAGATCATCATGATCGGACTCGTGATGGCGGTCAGGCCGCCGAACACATTACTGCTCATGGCCTGATTCACATCACCGGCGTTTTTCAATGTATTGATGATATTCGCAGCCACCGTTCCAAAGTCGGTGCCACGTCCGGTAATGCCTGGGGCAAAGCTACCCTGCAGGGATACCGACAGCTTATATAGTTCCACCGGAACCGTTGTAAATAGCCCCACAGCCATAAAGCCCTTGATGGCGTTGAGCGCCGTGTCCCGGATGCTGCCCCTGCCGGACTGGTACTCGATTGCGCATTCAAAACAGGCTACCACAAGGCCGACACCATATAAAGCCCATGCAAGGTAGGAGAAGAACAGCACGATTGATTGCACCCACGGCATATCGAACAGCTCTGCGCCCATGTTACCCATCTGCATAAAAAAGTCGCCGAGGAAGCCAACGATCTGACCGTAGATCCAGTCCACAATCTGACCGAGGACAGTGTCGGCGACAAAGTCCCATATGAACATTAGAGATCACCTCCTTCAAAAATAATGAGCCCGCTTTTGCAGACTCCAATGTGAGAATAATTTCCAGCATCCGTGGATAATAAAATGGTTGGGCAGCGCCTCCTTTAGACTGTGGGACACCGGTTCTGGTACTGTTCGGTATTGCGGTGACCAATCCGCAAAAGTAAAAACAGAATGGCACGTCTTATGTCCGGGCGGATTAACCCCTTGGTTTTGGACAAAACATAATAAATTCTCTAAATTTGTTAGAATTACACCCTTATTTGAATATTAGTTAGATTTTCTCCAAAATAAAGGTTATAAAATTCATTTGGTGACATAAACTTCAAACTTGAATGAATTCTTCTTTTGTTATAAAATTCCATGAATTCGTTTACCGCTTCGTATGCTTGTACATAGCTTTT
>NZ_JACTOJ010000057.1:0-7742 GCF_032335695.1 Clostridium sp. 19966 | reverse complement strand
TTCATAATTCAAAGAACTAGCTTAAATCCAATAGCGAAGCGGTGATGATACATGCTTTCTACTGGATTTAGTTTATCAAAATTTATTAGAAATTTGTATACGGAGAATTTTGGGCGGTTACTTATAAACAACAAAAGATTCCACAATATTTAAAAATATGATGGAATCTTTTGTGTCAATTTTATTTTATAATCTTTTAAACATAATTTTTTTAAATTCAATGTAAGCTGTATTCTTACCTTCAAATATTATCTCATGAGACATTTTCTTATCATCTACTTGCAGTATCTCACTATATAAAAAAGCACATTCACTAATATTGTTAAGATTATTCGCGCATATATTATATGCTGTTACTCCAATATATCTTATTAGAAATTTATTATTATCAAAACTAATTTTTAATTCAACATTACTGCTATCAATTCTCTTAGTCCCATTATTATAATAATTTATTGAATTTATACTATAATCATGAAATGCATGTTTACGGTATTCTTTTACAAAACGAATTGGCAATCTATTTTCGTATTCTCCAAACTTCTTCCAATAAGTAGTCAGATTATCCATCCAAATTTTGTCGTTAGTTTCATATTCTTGGTCTGTCATATTATTATATGATGGATATAATAATTCCATTGTAAAGTACTTCATATAAACACTCCTTTTAACAATCTGTTTATGGAGCTACAGCATTAGCTGGAATTGTCCACCAAAATGGTGGTAGTAAAGATGGAAGCATTCTAACTCCTCTATATATTAGATACCCTCCTCCAACTCCTACTACTACTTTAGCTGTATTTTGTTTCGCCTCGTTTGCATCCCAATCCCATCCTGATTTCTTTTTTAGGGTCTTTTTTACGCTTCTTGGAGGTTCTCCTGGTTTACATTTATTTTCATGATGTTGTGTTCCATCCGCATTTTGATTTGAAACTTCATTCTTTTTCTTTAATATATGCACATGGTCTTGGTCATTCTCTACATGTGGTCTGTCAATTCTCCCTGTGTATCCCATATCTAAATCATATTCACCATAATTGGTTTTAGCATAACTTATATTCTGCTGTGCAGCTTCTATTATTTCTTGCTGTCTACTCCAATTATTATAATTATACACCCCAACAGTACTGTCTGGATCCATAACCATTCTAAATCCATCTGCATCATATCCATTTGAAGGTGTATTCTCACAATAAGCAAACATATTAGTTGATAACAAATCTCCTGTTTGTCCTACTATAGCATCCGCATTTATAAATCTGCCCCAATCAGGATTGTAGTATCTACTCTGCAAATAGTATAACCCTGTCTCTGTATCATACCTATAGCCTCTGTATCTATATGGATTCTTCACTCCTACAGTATCCTTAAGGCTTCCATCTATGGACACTAGCTTACCCCATGTATCATAAGTGTAGCTTACTACCTGTGCTCCTGTCTTATCGAAGAGTCCTATGATGTCACTTTGTCCATTTCTTACATAATAGTATTCTACACCATTTAGGTTCATGGACACAAGCTTTCCTGCACTGTCATAAGTATAATATATTTTATCCGTACCGTTGTCTTCATAAGTTACATCGCTGCCAACTAAGTGGTAGTTTGTGGTTACTCCATTTACTGTCTTTTGAGTTCTTATGCCACTGTCATCATACTTATAGCTTGCAGTTAAGCCATTGCCTGTGATGCCTGATAGTTGTCTTCCCTGCTCCCAGCTGTAGCTGTAGCCTGCATAGGTTAACGGATTTCCGATAGCGTCATAGGTTATTGCATTTCCATCATAGGCTGTAAGCTCATCCTTCCAGTTGCTGTTTCCATAAGTATAGCTGTGAGTGGCTGTGGCGGTTCCTAAGCTTCCTGTGGTATAAGCATATTCGGTCTTTGTCTGTATATTCCCACCTGCATCATAGCTGTAGGTTATGCTCTTATTCAGCACTCCATTGTCTTCCCTTATAAGCTCGTTTAGCTCGTTGTAGCTGTAGCTTATGGTTTTGCCGTTTTGAACTATGCTTACTATATTTCCATTGGCATCATAGCTGTAACTGATGCTTTCATTATCGGGTAGATTTATAGCCGCTAGCTTGTTATTATTGTTATATTCGTAATTTATATTAAATGAATTGCTGCTAAACTCTAAAGAAAAATCACTTGTATTATAATATGCTGGCTGACCCCCAGTAGCTTCATTCCTAAGTACATATTTTCTTATATTATATGCTTGTCCTAAATCTACAATTGCCCATTGAGGAGCTGTTGCAGCAGTTGAGCACCAATGTGAATTAGTTAATCCATCCACTATATTATAAGGACTTTCTGCTGGCGAATTATAGGAATTTGCAATAACGGATTTATTATAAGCAATATCTTTATATCCATTTACTGAGAATTCATAAATTCTTGCAAAATTATCCTGACAGCCTGGTTGAGTTGCTGTTGTTATATATAATCTCACATATCTTCCTATAGTTTGTACATTTCTATTTGTAATGCTATCAGTATTACCAGTTACAGTGTCAGCATCCGTAAAATTTATATTATCATTACTTACCTGAAGTTTAAAATCTCTTGTATTATAACTAGTGGATTCTCCACCTGAACCAGCGTGCTTAACAGTCCAATTATGAATTTCCACAGGTGCACCTAAATCTATGGTTAGCCAATGTGGTGCAGCTGTAGTATCATACCACTTAGTAGTAGTTAATCCATCAATAGCATTTTTAGGATTTCCTGCTTCACTATTATAAGAGCTGGCTGTTACTGTTTTGTTACTGACTCCTTCAAAATCAGTATATATCTCCAATTCTCTAATTCTAGCAAAATTATCTGCAGCTCCCGTTTGAGTACCTTTTGTTATATTCAGCTTTACATATCTTGCAGATATGTTGTCACTACCGATATCGCCTGAGGTAACATCTGAGGAATTGCCAGTTACAGTATACACCTTGGTAGGAATATTGCTTGCAGTAGCTGAGGTATTTATTGTTTTTCCTGTTAATCTTCCCAGTTTATCATAGGCATATTTTATAGTGCTTCCATCATTTATGTTAGTAGCGGTTTCCCTATTGTCCCTGTCTACAGTATGACTAGTTGTATATGTTTTATCTCCATATTGCTCTATGAAACTTGAAACATTATTGTTACTATCAAATTTATAAGTTGTTTTAAAGCCATTGGAAGCTATTATTTGATTTAGTCTATTAGCTATATCAAATACATATCTAAAATTAACACCATTTAGCAAATCCTCTTTAAAGCCCACGTTTCCATTGGCATCATACACATATTTAAAACCAATTTTACTGCTGGAATCTCCACTTTCTTGATAAGCTTTTGATTGAAGTCTCCCCTGTTCATCATAATTATTTGATACTTTAGCTCCATTACCATAGGTTGAATCTAACAGTCTCCCTGTTCTTGATTCATAGTTATTATTTATTAAATTTTGATTTCCCACTGCTACAGAGGTATTGTTTCCTAAACCATCATAGGAAAAATTATAATTAAAACCATTATGCGTGATGCTGTTTATTCTATCATTTGAATAGCTATATTTATTTTCAACAGTTGTATTTCCTACATTAGCAGAGGCTCTTGTTAATTCATTCATAGAATCATACTCATATTGAGTAGTATTTCCCTTACTGTCAGTAACACTGTTTAGTACTCCTCTATTCTCATCCCAATTATACTTTACGGAATTTCCTGCTGCATCTGTAACTGAGTTCGTGTAATTACCACTTGATGTATATGTGCTTGTGGAAGTAAGGGAAAGTGTATTGTCTCCTATAGTTGCACTTAAAGGATTTCCATTGCTATCATATTTAAAATTATATACCACATTTTCTGCAGAGGCTGCACTTAATATATTATGATTACTATCATAATTATAAGTAAACTGATTACCTTTAGGATCTACAGCCTTTACCAAGTCATTGTTACTATTAAATTCATTTTGTGAATTTTGATTTGCTACAGCTTGTATGGATACCAGGTTTCCTTTTGAATCATAGGAATAGCTTGAACCGAATTCCTCCTTGTACACTTGTATATTATCAAAGTATGCCATATTACAGTTATTTGTATAAAGTGCTTTTACAGTCACACTTTTATAGGCACCATCAGTTTTCACAACATCTGATATATACTGCCAATTTGCAGTATCCTCATTGAAGGGAATTTGCAACTTTTGAACAGTGTTATCATTTTTATTGATGTCTATTTCTAGTCCAAAATATCTGCCACTACTTAAAGGAACAGAATCGCCCTTTCCCCAGCCGCTGAAAACAAGTATATCTCCTTGATTACCTTTTACTCCAACATTTTGACTTAGTTGTTTGTCCAAGGTATTGCCCCCTGCGATTTGAAAACATCTGTTATTCATTCCTACAGGATAAGTTGCATCATTATAATTTATAGCTTTATCATTGCTATTAGCTGCACCACTTCTACTCCAAAAGTCAGGCACATCTCCCCCGTACTGAAAATCTGAATTTTCTACAATATTATATCTGTTAGCTACGGAGCCTTCCTCAAGCTGAATGCAATCAATATAAGCTGTTCCTGCTTCGTCTATAATTCCAACTCCTGCCGATACAGTATTGCTTGCAGCATTTTGAGGCATGGTAAATTTCAATTCCACCCTTTGCCAGTCATTTGTACCTGAAATAAAGGAAGAATAAGCTTTTTTCCATTGACCGTCAGAATCTTGATAGCTTATGTATGCTCCGGCTCCCTTATTCACTGTGTTACTTATATCTTTAGTCTTAATGTAAGCTGATAAAGTGTAGGTTTTCCCTTTGTCTAATGATATATTTTGAGTGAAGTTACAAATTGAATTATTATTTGTTGCCTGATTTTTCACTATTTTAAAAGAATAATTTCCCATATAGCTGTCTTCATTACTAAACACACAAGAACCATCTCCCCCATTAGGGCCTGAATAGGCTGCCCAATCTCTATTTACTTCGAGATTGTGATCACTTAATAGATTAATGGTAGTTTTCTGAAGTTTTGATTCTAATTGAAGTTTATTTTTCTTTGAAGCATCTTCACTATCGCTATTATCATTATTGAAGAACTTATAGTATTGGGAATTCCCTTCTTCATCCTTTATATCTATTGTATTTCCCAAATTATTAAACTGGTATGTATCGATCTTATCCTGTATTCCCTGTCTAATTGTTGCTTTTGTATTACTACTACTGGCCTCATATAGTTTTATGTTTGATATATATATATTAGCCGGATTAGGAATACTGTGATCATTAAAAAATCTTAGTATAGCTTGATTCATATTAGCAGAGGAAGATCTAATATTCCAGACATAGTGCTGCTGCGCTTTCATAGCTATAGGATAAATTTGAGGCAAATCGTCAGGGTATAAATCTGCATCGAAAGTTACATTATCAGCATCTGACCAGTAATCAAATTCTATCACATAATCAGTATCTTGCTTCAAACTGAATCTTTTCAAATATATAGCAGGTATGGTACTTCCGCTATTTAACCTAATAGTTTTTAAATTATTTGAGATTCTTCCAACATAAGCATCTATTATATCTGCATTACCTTTAGTAATACTTGCATTCGGATCTATGTTATTAAAATTTCCTTTCTCACTGATTTTTAAATTAGCTACATAGATATTTGATGCATTTGGTATTGTTTTATTATTGAATACTCTAAAGCATGCATTATTCATATTCGTTGATGCTGAACTTACTTCCCAAGAAGCATGCTGCAAGGTTTTTGTTGCCGTGAATAGTTTTTCTGGCAAATCATCAGGGTAAAAATCAACATTAAATATATTATTATCTGTATCAGACCAATAGTCAAAATCTACAGTATAAGTAGTATTTGACTTTAATTTTAGGTTATCAGAATATATTACCGGTGTGTTTGCTCCCGCATTAAGTCTTATTGCTCTGACTGTTCCTTTATTGTCTGGGGAATTTACATCAAGTATGTTTACCCCTGACGCACTATTATTTTTATTGAATACTGCCGGTATGCCTGCTATATCTGTAGAATTATCACCATACTTTATATTACTCTCAGATCCCATTAATCCATTGATGCTATTTTCTAAAACTTTACTTACTCGCGGAACTAATCCACCGCTATAGTTGTATACAATCTCATTTCCATCGTTGTTTAATGCTGAAGCAAGGCATTTGTTATTATAATAACCGTAAAAGCTTTTTTTACCATCAGCGTAGGTAATGCTTGTCAGCATTCCATCATTATATTCATAATTAATCTTACTTCCATCTGGAGAGGTAATTGTAGTAAGCTGACCCTGAGAGTCGTAATCAAGATTTACCTTTCTATTGGACGGATCTATTACACTCTTTAACTGAGTACCGTTATACACTAAGGTTTGCTTGTTACCATTATTATCAGTTATATATTGCAGATACATAGCAGAGTTAAATATTAGCATATTATCTTTCTTGTCCTTAATGGTAAAGGTACCATCAGAATTTTTAGTAAGTGTCAAATCTAATCCTGAATT
This sequence comes from Clostridium sp. 19966, assembly GCF_032335695.1. Lineage (NCBI taxonomy): Bacteria > Bacillati > Bacillota > Clostridia > Eubacteriales > Clostridiaceae > Clostridium > Clostridium sp. 19966. The sequence goes on along the minus strand of NZ_JACTOJ010000057.1, from coordinate 1,228 downwards.
GTCTTTATACACATTTGTAGAGGAATCTTGTTTAAAGTAATGCCTTGTACCATCTTCATCCATATAAACATAATAGGTTCCATCTTCAAAGGTTTGAGTACTTATTGTCTGATTTAGATTTAATTTCCAACCCGCACCATACCCTATATTTGAATTCGATAATGCTTCATTGCTGTTATAAATGTGTTTTATACTGATTGGAATTCTATTACCTGTCATACTTACATCATCATGTACAAAAACTAAATTCCCATTATAATCATTAACATAGCCTTCTCCAGCTCTACCTACATCTTGAGAATGATAGGTCCAGTAATTTTCAAGTCCAGTATTGCTTACATAATCTATATAGGCTCTTGGTCTTGCATTTGCATCAGTGGTATCTGCGGACCTGAAAGCTGCATCTCCGCTGTTTTCATTGTCAGCCTTAAGCATTAATCCAAAATTGTTTCCGCTATTGTACCATTCTTTTGCTATAGAGGTTATATCAAAATCACTCCATTGGCCTGCAACTGGTGTATTATAATCTTCTATCCTTGAGTTATATCCAGGTTGGTTAGCCCAAGTTATATTCGTTGTGTTCCAATCGCTCAGTACCTTATGTACGTTTACTTGTCCTCCACCATTATATAAGCTATCGCATGCCAAGGATAATTGAGCATGTATAACCATGTCAGATGGACCTAGTTGAGGTAATTCAAATTTAACATAACTGCGGTGTATTCCAAGATTATTATAAAAACCTGCATATAGCAATATATTGTTTGCTTTATTTTCAGTGTCTATAGAGCTTACAAAGGTATCCTGTATTTTTGCTCTATCTATATTAGTCTCTACTGGAGGATCTATTGTTACAGGATATACCCTGTCACTGCTGTTTAGCCAGTCACTGTCTGGAGTCACTGTAAGGCTGTAACCATTTTTCGTTTTATCTAGGCTTACCTTCACAGCATCGCTTTGACTTTCTTTGGCATCATACATATTAGGTGCCTGCATCTGAAATACTGCTTTTTTACTGTCCTTGTCGTCATAGAAAATTATGCTGTTATCCTTCTGAAGCTGTGGTATAAGGTTTTTAGCATTCAAATTAAAGCTGTAGGACACATTTTCCTGAGGTTTGTTTATTACTATGTTCTCCTTAACCTTATCTCCTATTAGATCGTATCTAAGGTCTGTATCCGTATATATATTGCTGTACTGAACAGAGGAGGAGTTTTTTTCTACAGTC
>NZ_JACTOJ010000056.1:0-8076 GCF_032335695.1 Clostridium sp. 19966 | reverse complement strand
TATCCCCTATTAATGGTACTGATTGGAGCTATTATTGAGGCTATTTTGCTAAGCTATGTTAGCAAACAAGACGATATTAATATATCCACTTAATGAATATCAATAGTGTTGTGTACAGCAAAAATCAAAAATAGTAGCACTACATAATTAGTTATCTACTATTTTTGAAATAAGCATATGTTATTACAGTTTTATTTAAAACAAATCCTCTTTATGCCGTACATACCAAGGCTTTAAGCAAAAGTCTGCGTCATTTATGGTACGGTTCACCGTAACCACTCTAAATGAGGTTTTGCCATTTTATTCTTATGTATATCTTCTACATAATTATGGTATAATTCTAAAGTACAATTTTATAGCTAACTGTGGGCTACTGGTATCACTTACCTCTTTTAAGACGGGAGTTGATACTTAATGAGTAATGACGTTCTAATGTTACTATTTACTGGTGGATTATTTTTATTAGCAATATTAACATTTATAGTGTTACTTATAGATAAAATATCGAAAAAATAGTAGCCCCACCCGCAATTTGGAAGCTACTATTTTTGCTAATGCTTATACTATACAAATGACAATTCCGTGTCAAGCCAGGTTTCAATAGCATTTCTTATATCAATAATTGAGTCATTCAGTGAAAAACGAAACCCTTGGCAGCCTCCATTACAATGATCGCTTATCCCTCTTTTTATTCCACAGCCATATCCCTTTTCAATCATTTCTTGTATAAATGAAGGGAATTTTTCGATGGTATCAACGTATTTATCCGTGTTTTTCGCTTTGATGTTTATTTGATAACCATTATTAAGTGATACATTAATCCCCCATATCTCTTTACCTTTATAAGAATATTTAATCTTTATCCATAAATCTTTTATATCCACATTGCATTTAAGCCCTTTATCCAAATAGCGTTGATGTAGCTGCAATATAAAATCTTGCACATTGGCAGACAAAGGTATCATAGTATCTTTTAATATAGAAATAACATCGTCGCTTTTATTATTTTTCAACACTCTGTAATCACATCGCAATAAAATATCGGAGAAGCGGCAATAACTGATTGCATTGGCCTTATTGACCTTCGATTCCTTGGCGTTTGTACCAAATTCTATCTCTGCTATTGCCATTACCTTCAAGCCCGTCAACATACCAGGATTATCAGGATAGGAAATCTTTATTTCTTCGGCTTTTGATAGCTCTAGTTTTTTATCATTCAAGTTTATACCGTCAATCAATATGCCGCAGTCAGTCAAGAATCGCAAGCATTCAATGCTTTTAGAAACAGGGATTTTCGTGTTGAATATATTGTTCCCGACAGTAAGGGATTGAGCGTTTTCTGTTAGTACACCATGAAAGCCTATATTCAATAATAAGCATTTCACATTGTGCAAGAATGGAAAATATACCGAAATAGTAACGCGGTCATCAAATGCATGAGCATTCTTTTTACGATTATCATAGGAATCACCTTCAACAATCAAAACATCGCAAAGGTGATACAAAAAGTTTCTGAACGCAAGAACTCCTTCTCGAATATCTTCCTCCTTTGATATATTTTCAAACATTAGATTAATCGCATATGTTTCAGGTATTTCTGCCGTAATAACATTTTTTAAGTGTTTTGCCATATCCTTGAGCGTCTTTGGCATTTATTTCACTTCTTTCTTCGCAAAGTCTACTTTATACTGCCAGTCACCGTATTTTTTGTCGTTATCAGTTATCGTTCCTTCAGTAAGGGTTATACGCAGGACGATTGAGTCAGGGTTATCTTCGTCTCCATGTGCATCGAACCATGTGAAGATTTTTTTCATTTTCGCTCTTATTTCCGCGTTCCTCTCATCCTTTACCCAACCGAGATTTTCAGCCGTTCCTTGAGCAACAAACAAGTCTAACCCACAGATGGAAACCTCGCTGTTTTTCCCAATTTCCAGCATTTTATTTTTATTAGCGTCTGTAGAAACATAAAACATACCGTCTTCATAATAAGCATCAACCATACGGACAGCAGGACGGGAATCGCCGACGGCGTTGGGGGACAATGCAATAGTTGCAAGAGCAATAAGGTTGTCCTTTCCGTTTCCGCAGAATTCTTCCATAAGCTTCATGGCATTTTCATACTTGTTCATGATAATTCCTCCATTTATTTTTTATTTCTCTATATGCCCTGTCATACTTTGCATTTCCCAATTACCTAAATAATACTTAATCATGGGAAATTGCTTATATATTTATATCCCTTCTTTTAGTTTGATGGGAAAATATCTTTGCATTTGTTTATATCCAAGTCCCTTTTCTATGTCTTTATATGCAATATCTCTTCCTTCTTCATATAAATAAGGCATATTGAACATAACATTGCGGTCTTTGTCAAGCTCAAAATTTGTGCTTTCAATCCATCGGCGCACTTTATCTTCCACTTTGTGTATGCTCTCGTTATCTTCGTCAATACTGACTGCCATAGCATATAGGCCTCCCGAAAAATCGATTAATTTAAAAGGGCTTACATCAGCGTCGCTAACACCATCTTTAACGGCACATATCCATTCAGCTTTATCATTTTTAGATAACAAAAAATCAAAACAATCGAAAATCACACTCTTATACAAATGACAATACTGCCACAATTGATACATATATCCGCCTTCTTTGAACATTTCCCCCCACGGTTGGTCGCCACAGGTTACTGCTTTGAATGCCGGTATTCTGACGACCATTATATCAGGAATCTTTTTATCCAATTTTTCCGTTATTTCAAGCAAGCGGTTTACATTAGAGGGCTTGCCGATATAGTCAACACTTACCAGCTGTGTTTCAATCTCTTTAGCCTTGTTATACAGCAGTTTTATATCGGAGTTGTCTGAAAAGTTCACTTGCTCGATTTCACGTATAAAATCAAGTACGATTTCTTTCAACTCATGCAAAAGTGCAACCTCGTCGTCTATGTTCTGTACTTTTTTTCCCAGCACTTCTAAAACTACATCAGAACCGGAAGTGTTGAAAACACGTTGAATGTCTTTTATGCTGATATTCAGCTTGCGCAAAATGAGTATTTGTTCAAGGCGCCTAACAGCGTTATCGTCGTACATTCTATATGTGTAGTCATCACTTCGGGTGCTGGACAACAATCCCATGTCCTCATAATAACGCAGTGTACGAGCTGTAATATCATATTTGCTTGACACATCTTTGATTTTGATTAGGTTATTCATTTGTTTCGCCCCCCTTTTCTTAATTAGCAAGGATATATTTAGTATAAACGATTCCCCAAAGGAAGAGTCAAGAGGGTAATGCTACTTTTTTGTAGAAAATATAAATTTTCTCTCTTATTGAGAGACGTCATAAGCATTATTGCAGATTATTAATCTTCAGTACAATTATTCTTTTCTTGTGTTGAATATGTGGAAAGTTCCCATGCTAAGCACAAAAAAATGGGTCAAAAGAAAAAATCCTTTAACCCGGGTATATAATACACCAAATTTATGTCATTTACTATTAAGTCTATAATTCAATTCTTTTAAATCCATTCAGTGTAACTAATGCTTTTAAGCTTAATACTCCAATCCATTCATTATATGCTTCTTTTAAATCGCCTTTATAATAGCTGTCCCCCCATGGTGGATTAATCTTACCATCTGATTGTAATTGATTAATCAAGAAATCCAAGTTCTCATCTATTTTTGACTCTAAAACTCCAAATCTGCTGCTATTTATGCTGCTTACAAAATCTACTGGCGTTGGAACATATTCATGCCATTCTTTTGTATCATATACTATTACATGTTCTACTGCTGATGAAATTACTCTCTCTAATCTCATTTGTAAATGCTCAGTCAGAACTTCATATAACTTTATATAACAAAATATTTCATTTTCTGAACTGATTTCTTCCTTGCTTTCTATGTAATTGATTGCATATTCCACTAGTTTTTCTATATCAAGGCTTTTAACATACTCTTTATATCTATATAGGTATGCAACAATTTCTGCAGAAGGATTTCCCCAGTTTTTATCAATTACTGTCATCCCATCATCTTCATTATAATGCCACCAGGGAGCATGAGGAAAATCATTTAATTCCTTTGGAACTGCAAACAAACCATTTCTATTAATATCATAGGTTGTCTCTAAATAACCTATTGCTGCCGATATCATTTCTTTGGCTTCTTTTAGACTATCAATTTCAGATAAAAGCCTTATTCCTATGGAGGTAGCCATAGGTGAGGAATGGGTCAGTCTAAAGTCAGATTCTATTCCATGACCAAAACCGCCATCTTTATTTTGATATTTTTTTAATTCATTTACTATTTCATTCTCTGTTCCACCAAAGAAACGGTATTGAAATATTGATTTTTCTAATGGTCTGGCATATCTATTAATGGACTGTACAACCTTTTCAAAGATATCTAAGCCTAGTTTTTTCAATTATCTCACTCCTTTTTATAGTCTCATTCCAGGCACTTCTATTCTATAAGTGTATAAAAACTAATAATATTTTCATCAATATCACGTAAATAAAAGGAACGACTTCCCCAAGGTTGATTGGTTGGGGCTTTCACCCAGTCAATATTAATGTCCTTTAGTCGCTTGTATTATTCATCAACATTTTCAACATTAAATTCTAGAATTATACTTTTATTTGATTTAGCTTGAGCTGAACCTGGGGCTATATTTTCATGTGCTTCTAAAGCATACATTGATAACGCATTATCTCCAACCCTAAATACAGCATAATCATCTCCATAAAACTCCGCTTTAATTTGTAGAATGTTTTCGTAAAATTCACTTAATCTCTTAACATCATCAGTTATAATACAGCTATTAGTTAAACGCATTTCTAATCCTCCTCAATATCTTTTTTTCTATTTTAATACTGATTAGGATTATTGTATTGTAAAAAACGGACATCTTTAACTTCTTCTATATTAAACACTATATCCATGCAGCCATCAGGTATAATTCTGCTTGTAATAAATCCTTTGCAGTATTGTTTGTTTTAGAAATCTAATAACAGTCTACATAGGGCTGAAGTTTACTAACAGGAGAATATTCTTTATATATTGCATTTTGCAATTTTACGCTTGGCCATAATTTTTTAAATAACTCTTTAATTTACAACTTGGAATTTTCACATCAAAATTTTCAATAAGTTTAGCCTTGAAAATTCTGTTTCAAATATTCACGTACTATTATTTGAAGATTCTTATTTAAGTCCTCATCTCCATTTAGCCGAAGTACTTTACAAGGTAACGAATTAGCCCATTGTTAATGCGTACTCATGCACGGAGAACCAAAGGTTTATCCGTATCTTTTCTCCAAATGTAATCGTCTATATCGAAATAAGGAAAATCAAGCTTTTCTGCAACCAATTTTCCTAATGTTGTTTTTCCAGAACCAGATGAACCAAAAATAATAATTCCTCTTGCCATTTCTTTTATCTCCTTAACGCAAAATTCCTATTTATCTTTCAATTAAAACTTACTCACCTTTTTACTATAGCATATTTTGTAAATATATTAATACTTATGCTACGGTTTTCACCTATAAAAATAGTCTTAACCAAGTAATATCAATGGTTAAGACTAAAAACCTCCTTTATTTATGGTACGGTTCACTCTAAATAATCCTAAACTTATGCATAGTGAAAAACCATTGACGTATCCGTCGAGGGTTTCAATGGTGGAGGCGAGGGGTGACACTTATTATCCACGAATTTAAATGTTTTAATTTTACAACCATGAACATTATTGACAGCGTAATTATATTATTATATAATTATATAATAATATAATAATATAACATTGTATTTATAGGAGATTAACTTATGGAGCAAATAGATGACTTAATAAAAAGAATTGAGAAACTTGAAAGTGCTGTTTTTGGAAAAAATGCTATTGAAAAACAAGGTACAGTTCTTCCTCTATCCGATAATTTTAATAACATAGTAAAGGAGGTAAATGAAAATCTTAAAAGCTTAAAAGTACATTTTAAAGATGAGGACAGTATCATCTTCCAATCGGTATTTCATAACAAAGATGCCGCTAACGATTATCAATTGACTTCATTATTCGTTTTAGATGAAGAAGAACCAGATGAAGAAATAGAAGCACTTTGTAATGTTTTGTCTTCTAAACAAAGGATATGTATATTAAGGTATTTAACTAGAAATCAGTACAGCAGCGGTGAATTAGTTGAATTAACAAAAATGGCTGGAGGACATCTCCATCATCACTTAAAGGAATTATTATTAAATAAATTTATATGTAAAAATGAAAATGGAAAATATACTGCAACCAATCAAGGGTTAAATGTATATCTTACAATAGCAGCATTAAATAGGAGACTAAAATATGATGATAGGATAGATTAAGTAAAAAATAATATTTTTTAGGTGTCTAAATCTATAACTGATGCCTAATTTAGGAGGTATTAATATGGAATATATTTTCCCAAATCCAAATGAAAAAATATGCATAGTAAAGGGTAAAGACGACATTAATAATATTCACTGCGGAGAGAAATTATCTAAAACCTCTCCACTGTATAATAAAATAATTGCTGAGTTAAAATTCCCATTTCATCAATCAGTTATTAAATTGAGTCAATGTACAAGAAACTTAATGAAAGATACTGTTGGACCAAATGTATTATTACTCTCAGATAATGAAGGTGGATTTGCAAATTGTGGACTTAGATTAATAGAAGAATATGAATCTATTGATTATCCACATTTAAATTATGTTGATTTAGTTATTGATGAAGAAAGATTAAATAATGGTGAACTTCAAATTTTCAGCCATGAATTAGGCCATATAATGCTGGCAAATATATTAAAAAACTTCCCCTTCAGTAACTCTTCAAAACAGCATGTAAGTATGGGAATTACAGATTTTTTTATGGCTTTTAATGAAGGCTGGGCAATCCATTTCGAAAAATTGTCCTATGATTTTATTACACATTATAAAGAAGTCCATAATTTAAAGTGTAATTATGATAAAGACATAAACAAATTATGGCTATGTGAAGCAGATACTGAATTAAGACTAAATGGTATTTTAGAAAATACGTATATTCATAAAAAATTACTTCCATCAACCGATAAGCTAAAATTAAATATAGTGGATACTATAATGCTTGAACATACATCAACAATTTTTGATAAAATAAATTTAAAAAATTCACAAGAAATGTTATCCTGTGAAGGAGTTATAGCAACCCTTTTCTATAGAATAAGCACAAATAAGATTTTACAAAACAACTTTCTATCAAAAGACTTCTACAACAATTTCTTACTTTCAAACATAAGTAATGAAACTGATGCAAAAGAACTATTTACACCCTTTGAAAATGTTATGCTAAAAACTTTCTGGACATGGTATAAAATTAAAGATAACTTAAATGAAAACTCCATTCCTTTTATAGAATTTATAAAAATGTGGTGTGAATGTTTTCCTGAAGATAAACAAGAACTAATAAAATTATTCATATCAACAACAGTAGGAAAAACCATATCCAATGACCTTGCTGATATATATGAAAAAGCTGCATATAATGGAATGATAGGAAATATACAAGCTCTTATTGACGCTTATAATGAATACAAGAAAACTTTCAATAATTTATGCGATATGATAGAAAATTATGATATTGCTATAGATAAAAATATAGGCAAGGAAATATGGATTGAAAATTCGCATGTAAAAATTCGAAAATGTTTTTGGCTTAATGAAGAAATGATACCACTAAAGATTAATCTTAATACAGCTTCGCTATACGATTTAATGAGTTTCCCTAAAATTACTTTAGAAAAGGCAACTGAAATTCTTAAGGAAAGAGTAAAAAAGGGATATTTTAATACTGTGGATGAAGTTGGACAAGATTACTTTATATAAAATTATTAGGAGCATATCATAACTTCTACTTCATTTATGATATGTTCGCCTTTAATTGTCCTAAATCGATAGATAAATCATAACCACCGGCTTAGCCGGTGGTTTGCTCAGCCCTATAAGGGCCTATTACTGGCTGGGCTGAAAGCCCTCTGAATCAGTCTGCCAATCGCATATTTTCCCATGC
>NZ_JACTOJ010000055.1:0-9850 GCF_032335695.1 Clostridium sp. 19966 | reverse complement strand
CTGCATGGGAAAATATGCGATTGGCAGACTGATTCAGAGGGCTTTCAGCCCAGCCAGTAATAGGCCCTTATAGGGCTGAGCAAACCACCGGCTAAGCCGGTGGTTATGATTAATTTATATTCCTCATAGTTAATATAAAAGGAGGTGTTCTATGGGTGTTTTAGGTGCTATTTTAAGATTTATATTCCTCATAGTTAATATAAAAGCCCAATCTTTTGTATCGTACATCCATTGGTATCACTGGCTTACAGCATTTTATTAATTGCTGCAATATATTAGTTTTGCAGCAAGGCACCAATAATGTAAAAGCATAAAATAAAAAAATGCTTCTAATCCCTTTATTTTCAATAGTTTACCTAATATCCAATAAAAAATAGGTTTGCTGCAAATTATACTTATAGAAATAATTCATCATAATTTTTTTCTTGCCCAAGTACATCTTTTTTAATATTTTTTGGATTTTCTACTCTATAAATATATAGCGAATCACAGCTTTTGTCCATATACTTGTTAATCTCTGCCAAGCATTTATGCAATTTAGCTTCTGTTATTTCACCTTCGAAAACAGAATTTTGTGTCCAGGTCAAATATTTTTTTATAACTTTCCTAATTCGATTAACTCTCTTTTCTCCAACATCATATGTCATTATTACAATCATGATTACCACCACGCCTTTAAAGGTTTGTATACCTCATCTTCTATAAAATATTTTATGAGCTTATAACATTCAAGCTTTATAAAAGTTCTATAGGATACCTTTCGATTCAAACTTCTATGCTTAATAGTTGTAGACATTTTATTTTCATATTCTTTTATAAACTTCTTTTTACCAGTTTCATTTAAGAAACATATTCCATCATCAATCTGAAAATCCTCAAGCTTCAACATATTATTATTAATCATATAAAATATCAGAGGGTCTACTATAAGAGGTTTAAAAATCTCAGTTAAATCCAGTATTAGAGAAAATCTTTTTGTAGATGGCTCGTGTAAGTAGCTCACCGTTGGATCAAGCTGAGTTTGATACATTTCTCCTAAAGCCGTAGTATACATAAGACTATTTCCAAAAGAAATTAATGCATTAACAGGATCGGTAGGCGGCCTCTTTTCCCTTTTCGTAAAATCAAAGCTATTATTAAGTATCTTATCAAAAGCACTATAATAAGATCTTCTTATTCTACCTTCACATCCCATCAACTCATCAATTTCATTAGCCTTGTACATATTTTCTTTCTCGATTTCAATTTGATCAATTATGTCTCCAACCTTATCCTTATAATTTCTTAGATTCCTTAAAATATGATAAACTGCACTGTCTATAAAGGATTTTGCCAAGTACATTCTTTTTTCATGATTTATATAATGTTGAGACTGCTTTACCACAAGTAAACCTGCCACATTTTTCTTTTTAGGATAAAAGGTTCCTGAATAAAAGCCATAATAATTGTAGAAGTTAAGCATAACTCCGTATTGAGCTATATAATTTAAAAGTTTTGTATTAAGATCGATCTCACCAAACAGATGTATTCTTTCTACCTGCTCAATGGGTATAGACCTTCTATTTTCCTCTGAGTCTTCAAAACATATAGTGTTTTCCTTTCTTTTGATTCTACCATTACTAAAAATATAATAATCCTCTCCCATCACTCTTTCTCCTTTACAAAACAATATTCATAATAAGCACATTTTGTACAGTATGGAAGCTTTATAACCTTCGGAGGTTTGTCCGCCCTAAGTATATTTTTTATGTCCACCAATGTATTTTTTATCTCTTCTTCGTAGGCAGGAGTTAATTCCACTTCCTCTACCCTTTTTTCTTTTACATAATTTACAGTACCTTTTTTATTAATTCCAAGTGACTTAAGGTAAAACAGATAATATAGAAGCTGCATCTTATCTGACTTCTCCATTTTGCTAGATATCTTTACTTCTTTTACATAATCCTTGTCCATAATATCCAATCGTATGATATCATCTATGAGAACTTCTTTTTTCTGTTGTCGCTGATAGGAATTTTCGTGGACTATTTTCCCTTGAAGAACCCTATCGCTATTACTCTCCATAGAAATTCCCTTATCAAATAACCAAAGCTTTCTTTTACAAACATAATAGTAATTCATCTTAATACCTTGAGTCTTGAAATTTTCCAATTCAAATTCCATAAAATCACTACCTACCCTTATATAAATTGTTCTTCTTCGTCAAATGGTATTGATACTTCTTTAGGTTTACTTAATCCCTTCTCTAGTGAGTAATCAAACTTTATTATAGGAACATTATTGAACTTATCAATTTGAATAAATTCTGTTGAAACTAATCTATTTTTCTTTGCATATTCATACTCATATTTAGGAATACTTAGTGCTAAATCCTTAAGTAAATTCTGGGCAATTAATTTGTTATTATAATTTTTATCATATTCTATAATTTTAATTTGATTTTCTATAAATTCCTTATTCTTAAAATATACATTTTGTGGCATTACTGTTACGTTTTCGATATTTCTTAAATTAATTTCACTCTTTTTTATTTCATAGGCTTTAATATCTTTTATTTTTTCTATTGTAAATTTTATTTTCTTATAATAATTGCTACTCTTTAAATTTTCATAAGAATATACTGTTTCTACAAGCTTCATTTTTTCAATTTCATCTATTTCCATATCATTTGAATACCGTTCAATGGCTTTTTGTGATAAATTGAAAATATCAAAGTCTATAATAGATTTATCTCCTCTACTAATTCCAGACGGAAGTTTTTCTTTACCTATATATACATAAGCATTAGTGATTGAATCTATAAGATCCCTATTTCTATATACTCTTCCTAGTCTCTGTAATAAGCCAGAAATATCTGACAATTCAGTGTATAAAACATCGAAATCAATATCTAAACTAGCTTCTACCACTTGAGTAGTAATCCAAATTCCTTTTTCTTTACTTGTTAAACTCCCCATATTTAAAATATTTTGTTCTTTTAAATATCTATCTTTTCTTATAAATTTGCTATGAAATAAATTAATATTTTGTTGTGGCAATGCTTTTTTTAAATCATCATATATTCTTTGTGCTTGTTTTACTGTATTTACAATAATAAGGACTTTTTTATTTTTATAATTTCTTATGATATGATTTATATTTATATCTTCTCTCATTACTTTCATCTTATGTCTAAGCTGAACTTTTCCATTGACTTTTTTATAAAAAGGTTTTTCTGATTTATTAAATTTTACATTTAAATCCCTCATTATTTTTTCAAAAATAGGTGGAAAGGTAGCTGTAACGATAGAAAATTTTCCATTTAGCTCATCTATATATTTTAAAGCGACCACTAGATACGCAACCATTTCAGGACTATACATTTGTATTTCATCTATTACTAATTTAGAATATGATAATGTAGCAAGTTTCAACTCAAACCCTTCATATTTAAATACAAAATCCACCAATTGATCTAACGTGCATATTGTGAGTGGTAATGATAATTGTTTAGTTTTATCATAGTACACTATATCCAGCTCTTCATCATCGGATCTTTTTAAGTATTCAGATGCTGTTTCAGAATGAAGCAAGCCTACTTTTTCTTTTTGAAAACTTATTTTTCCTATTACTCTATCGTATATAGCATTAAGAGAGACTCTTAATGGCAACGTAAAAAATCCTTTACTATTTCCTATCCAAAATAGCGCTGCTTCAGTTTTACCTATTCCTGTAGAAGCTATTATTATATTATTATCATTCTGATGTTTTATCATATATCGCTGAAGTTCGTTTGGTTCATATCCTCCACTATTTAATGACTTCATAGTTTTCTCAAATAAGTCTATATTTTCCTCTTCTACGTTAATTCCAGCACTTGCTGCAAAATCTATTTTATTTAGAAGCCCTTTTGTTATTATGTACTTGCATACAGTCTCATTGCAATCATCCTCATCTGGTATTCTAGATGAAGTTGTATAAAAAACGTAAGAAGGATTTAGCCTCTTTACTTTTTCAATTTTATCGTAACTAAATTGATTCCAATATTTAATCAAATCATTTTCCACAGTAATCTCAATAGGTTTTGAATTTTCAAGTTTTTCTCGTGAGTGGTGATAATATATGCTTTGATATAAAATTCTTAAATCATCTTCCTCATATATATTCTCTAAATAATCTATTGGTAAGAATGCTGGACTTAAATATCCATGAGGAATTTCATTTATATTATTTAAATTATCCTCCAGCAAATAATCTTTTTCTACCTTAGACATTAACTTATTTTGAAATTTTGTATTCATCTTACCTAAGTCATGATATAGGCAAGCAAATCTAAGTAAACTCCAATCAATAAAATTTATTTTAGGATAAATATTTTTTAATCTTTCGAGTTCTTTAATCAATTTATCAGTATGTTCTATTATTGTTTCTTCCTTTGGTTTAGTTTTAGCAATAAAAAAATTTATCATGTTACAAACCTCCAACTATATCAAAAGATAGAGTTCCCACCTACCTTTCACGCAAAGAATACTAAACAATCATCCTCATCCTTCGTAATTGATTTTCTTTCAGCTATTTCATTTTTGTTCATAACTCCATGAATAACTCTTACCTTTTCCCACTTTCTTATCTCTACATCCTTTTTAACACTGATTTTTTCATATTTCTTGTTTATAGTGTATAATGTCGCATTAGTTTTCAAGCCTCTTTTTCCAAATGTATCAAGTGGAATATATGCATCCATATTTAATGTTGTAGCTTTGTCACTAATTATATCTTCAACATTAACTATTTTAACTTCATCGATTCTAGCTATATCTTCTCTTCTTCCTAATGAAATATATTCTTTAGGGCTTAATAGGCTATTATATATTTTAGATACTAATTCTTGGTTTTCCGGCATTACGTGTATCAATAACTCAACATCAACTAATAATTCTTCTGTTGCTACACCTCTTATGGCTCCATAATATTTCTCTTTATCCTGTTCTAAAGATTTTATTTTTATATTATGCCTCCCCTCTTCATATGTAGCGCCTGCGAACTCGTATCTAGTGTATAGGTCATTTACTTTAGAATTATATTTTCCCTGAACGCTAACTAACATCGGCGTATATTCTTCAAAGCCACAGGCCCCATGAATCATACCAATCACCGTAGAATATGGTGGTAATGGATATGTTTCTTTCAACTGAAAACTTGTAGGCTTCCTATAGTTCACAAGATTTTGATACAACCTTATTCTAACCGCCTTTCCTCTATGCATTAAATCACCTACTTATTTTCTTTATAGTATAAATCTACTTTCTTCTTCAACTTGTCAAAGAATTCTGCCATTTGAGTACTAGAAAGCTTTTCTTGTATTTCATTATCATTATTAAAAATACCTTTAATTAATCCAACAAATGTATTTTCCTTAATTTCAGATGCTAGATTGAAAATACTAGTAATTGTGTCGACTTGAAGATTATTATTTTTAATTTTTAATTTATTTTCAAAGAAAGGATTCTTAATGTCATAAACACCGCCTATTGCAAATATAGGAGATAAGTTTTCTCTTCTCCCTCTTATATCCCTATATAAGAATTTTATAACTTCTAAAAGCTTAATTACTCTAACAGCTTTCTCTTCGCTTCCTATTCTAATATCCCCATCAATTCCAACAAGATCAAGATCAATAGCCACAGTATACGCATAATAGGATTTATGTATCTCCGATTGAGCTATATTCCCGCCATCTTTTATTTCTTCTCCCCTTTTTATTTCTTTATTATACCTATCAAGTAATGATTTATTTGTTAAAAAATCTAAATCGGAATTAAAACTTTCTAGAGAAACTGCATTCGATAGTCTAACTACTGCTGCCCTTGTTTTAGGTGGCTTCTTAGTTTTCATATAACCAAATAAATCAATTTCTGCATAATCTTTTATAGTGGCTTCAGTAGCAAACTGAATAACAGATCCATCTAAAGCAAGTGGTGTAGTATCCTCTGCCATTTGCTGAATTATGTTATATCTTAATGCCTGCCTTGAAATATAAGTATAACTATCTCCATTCTCCCTTGAAATCTTCTTTAATGCTGTAACATTACCGACTCCCTCACCATAATTGGCACTTTCAGCTTCAAATATAAAACTTGCTGTTAATCCTCTTTTATTCATTTGTGCGCCTCCTCACCTTTTAAAATTTTATTATCATTTTCTTCTTCACCAAGTAACCCTATCAAAAAAGAATACCCTATGCTTTGAAATCTTTCTATGTCTTTCAATCCGTTAATAAAATCTGTAGGTACTTGTTTATTTAAATACATATATGAGCTTATTAGAGTTTCCATAAACTTTGATGTATTCTTTGTTTTTAGAGCATTTAGCAATCTATAAGTAATTCCAGGTAATTTATTTTTAGCACTGCTGTTGCCATTTATATAGAAATTTCTTAATTTCAAGCCATAATCCTTAAATTTATCTATTTCTTTGATATAAGCCATCCTTTTATCAACTCCTCCTATAATATTGTTATTTATTTGAATAATATAATATATGTACCTCAAACCTCTAAACTTATCCTGAAGATTTAAATAAATCAATTCGTTTATTAAGTCAAATTGATTCTTATTATCATAAATTCTTTGTAAAACTTCTTTATACAAATTAATATAATAATCCTTACTTATTTTTATATTAATTTTCAATAGTGCCTTAAGTCTATTTTTGTTTTTATATATAACATGGAGTTTTCTTTTAGAAAGCAAATTAAATGTATATGGTCTTCTCTGATTTTGAGAATTAAATTTTACTATTTGAATATTTTCAATTTCTTTATCTGAGTTGCTAATTTGATTCTGTTCCATACTATCTACTATGTTAAAATATCCTTGTTCTTCAAGTTCTTCAAAAGTTATTCCTTTATCTAAAGAAAGTTCATTAATAGAAATCATTGTTAACATACTAGAATTTTCATTAATAAAAATCCCTCTTCCCATAATTACAGAAAATCCTGCCGGCACACACGAGTATACTAAGTTACATAATGGACATATATAAGAGAATCCATTTAAATTCCAAAAATGTGATGACTTTCTTGACATATCAACTCCTATCTTTGTTAGCCAAGTTAAATCATACGCATTTGGCTTTGATAGTGTTGCTATTTTATTATTGCAAGTAAAACATTCATATTTATATTTAATTTTATCTGCATTGCTATATTTTATTGCCGGATTTAAAAAGTAACTTACATACTCTGTAAACATATCATTCTTGCTATTATTTTTGTTTAGAAAGCTTACATCAGACCAAAAGTTTTGAATTATATCATATATGATATTTTTGGCTTTTATAATTCTTTTAACTTCTTCTTTTCTTAAAAAATCAATTACTCTCTTTATATGCTTAATTGCTTCCTCTATTTCTTGATATATTTCAGTTATATTTTGATTTTTACTTTTTTTAATTTTTTGTATTTTTTTTTCTTCTAGTAAAATATCAATATCTTCATTTTTAATTAATAAATAAGCACTCTTATAACTATTACTTGTTAATTTCTTCTTTAAATCTTCTATATAGTTATTTATAATTTCTAAATTTTTTTCAGAAATATTACAACTTTCCATATTATCTAAATATTCTTCGAAACTCACTAACTTATACCAAGAAGTAAGTTTTTCATACTTGTATGAAAAATAATCAAAATATTTATTTTCGAAATCAATCAATTCTTCTTCTTCAAATTCTACATAATTTAAACCTACACTAACTATAGCATCACTATGGTTTAATATTTTTACTAGACCAACAATCCCTGAATTGTACAACCAATCAGATAATTCTAATCTTATTTTGCTCACTTTATCATCACCTCCCTACACGACATCCAAAGTACCAAAACCTTGCGAACGCCTGAATCCTATTCCTGCCTTATAAATAAAATTTAAATCTTCTACATCGCCAGTAAGCTTAAATATGCCAGAAAAAGCATTTACATAAAATATTTGCTTTTTAGTTTTGTCCTTAAAAGCAGTTATCTCTTCCTTAACTACAACTTTTTTCATTAATACTTCTTGAAATTTCAATGGTACTTTTAATCCATATCCTCTGTAAGATAACAAACTTTTGTCCACAATATAATTCAATTCTTTCTCATAATCGGGATGGCTAGGATCGATAAATATATTCCTTTTATTCTTTATACATAATGGTGACATAGTTTTAAATACTGCTATATCTGAAGTGATATTTTTTTCTTTAATAAGGTTTATTCTAATTTTTTTTAACTTAAAATCCCTATACGGAAACTCCTCAATATTCAATAATCCATTGTAAAGCTTAATCCCGAATTCATAATCAGGGGTTGTTACATTAAATACAATTTTATCTTCTATTTTAAAAATACCTTCTTGCATCTTAAATTCTTTTAGCTGCACCGAAAAAGAAAATGGTTTTATTTTTTTATTACTTTTTTCATCAAAATTATATAAACTTTCATAATATTCTTCATCGACCATTGCTAGCGCACTTTTAATTAAACTTACAAACATCATTTTGTGAGCTACAGGTACTTTATCAGTTTTATACTCACAACTTAATCTCATTTGGCTCACCTCCTAACTAAAAAATAAAATTTATAGCTTATTTCGTAATCTTATATTAATTTTACCTTATAATTGTCAATTATTGTGTCAGTTTAATGAATTATTTGTAAACTTTTATATATTTTTCAATTATTTTAATAAATTTCTTCTAAAATCATTTTCTTTTTTGTATAATTTAGCAATATACAACTAAATATTATGATTCATCATTTTAAAAATTGTATATACCATTACAATTTTTTCTCTTTATTTTAAATAAAAAGAGCTCTTCTGTATATTAGTGTACATAATTATCTCTTGTTATCATAAGCGTATAATCCATGATTTCATATTATGATTTTAAAACTTAATATCACATATTCAAAATTTTGTTCACATCTTACTATTTGTCTTTTACCTGTTTTTAGTAATTTAGCAAACTTCTTTATATTCATTTTTTCCTATGCTTTTAGTAGCACCAGTATTCCTAATGCATTTTATAACTTACTCAAATTATTTTTCACTACCTTTTTAGTAAATAATTTAGAAATAAACATACTGCAATCTTATTTAATAGTTTTGTAAGTAAAATTTATTATTGCGATTATATAATTTTTATTTTCTAAATCTATATGCCATATCCCCCCTTTCTACCACGATATGCTTTAATAAACCCTGGATATTGATTTTTTATATTTTGTATGCCTCTTTTTATTGTACTTATACTATAATTTAATTCATCTGCCAATCGTTCTAGAGTTATAATTTCATTCTCATGGCTTAAAATTATGATGATAATTTTAATTTCAATTTTTTCTATCATTTTATCACCCCAATCATTTATGAATATATTATTATGTTACTATATTTCCTTTATTTATTAATATTTAACATTGGAACTGTTTTTATATTACACCTTTTGCAAAAAATAAAAAAGCTCATTCTTAGAAAAGAAAAGCTTTTAAAATTTTCCGCATAGTTTATATAAAATTTCAATTGAATATATTTATATTAAACATATTTATATTCCACATAGTTTATAAATACTGTCATCCAAATTATACCACAGATTGCACATAAACGTATAGTATTGTAATCACAAAAACAGTAGCTACTAATTTACATTCTCAATAATCGCTAAAATATCAGCATTTATATTCCTCATAGTTAATATAAAACCTCCTTTAATCGTAACCGTCAAAAATTCTCCGTATACAAATTTCTAATAAATTTTGATAAACTAAATCCAGTAGAAAGCATGTATCATCACCGCTTCGCTATTGGATTTAAGCTAGTTCTTT
>NZ_JACTOJ010000054.1:0-10003 GCF_032335695.1 Clostridium sp. 19966 | reverse complement strand
TATTAGTAAGTGAGCTATCATAGCCTGGGCTGGTTTTTACAAATATCCTTTGTTCTGTTCCATCTTCATTTAGTTCTACCTGTACATGTCCGCTAGGATCTATAAATATTAATAGTTTACGCCTCTTATATACCTTACCTTCAGATTATTATTTCCGTCTGTTTCCATTATAACATGCTGTCTATCATATAGGTAATTTGTTATTTCTGGCGCATACCCATTAGTAGATTTTTTTATAGTTTTGCTAAGCCTTAAGTCATCACCATCATAGGCATATTCGGTAATGGTTCTAATCCCTGACTTAAGTATCTACAATATAGCTTTCTATTTTTATTATGCTCTTTCCGTCTTCCTCTAGGTATATCTTGAATCTTTGCACCAGTTCATTTATCATGCTTATTTGCTCCTTTCATTGTTTTAGGCATAAAAAAAGGCTAACGTCTTTTTACCAGCGTTAGCCTTCATTATTACTATAATATATTTTTGATTTTTACTTTTGTTACTGCTTACTGCATTATTGAAATTATGAATTGAGTTTTTCATTAGCACAACCTTAAGAATGTGATTGTTTATGATATTTCATTCCAATAATTTTTCCTATCTATAGTAATGCAGTTAGTTAAGATAAGCTTATGCAGCTGGATTTTATAACTTTCATATTCTTACTCTTTATCAGTACCATCATAGTTAACAAGCATTGCCCCTATCTCTAGCTCTTCCATGAGCCAGTCAATTAGTCTTTTCCAACTACTAGTTACTTCTCCTTCTTCATGGTTCCATTTAACTATTCTAGCTTCATTACCATTATTAGTTTCAAAATCCATGCATATTGTATCGCCATAACTAGTATCTGCAATTATTAGAAAGCTTTCAAGCATATTAGGCCATCTACGTTCTTTTTTAAAAGATTCATTTAAGTACGATGCCCCTCTTTTCATGGCTCCGTTTGAAGGAATATACACTTCTGACAATACAGTACCCGCTGGAACGGCAAATAGTTCTCCTCCATTACATAACTCCAATAATTTTCTATAGTTTAAAGGCAATTTAATCTTTAAAGCTACCTCTAAACTCTCAATATCATTGTTATTAGCTCCTTCATTTAAATTGTGAATTCCTTCAGAATACTTGTTAATTTCATCAAAGAATGGCTTAAAATAAACATCATTAGTTAAAATCTTTCTAGACATTTTTATTCTCCTTTCGCTTTTTTATTTCTACGGTACAGAATCTCCCAATTCAATAGAATTACCAGAATTAGGGTCATAGTATCCTTTTGTCGGATTTCTATAACTTCCACCATGAGCGTCTAAATGTTCATTAACACTCATATTCCTTCCTTTCAAGAATTGAATATTATTAGGGTCTCCTGCAAAATCAGGATACGCTTCTGCTGACCTCATATGTTGACCTTCATATCCTTTTACTTTACCATTTGACATTAATTCTTGTATCTCTTCCGGAGTCCAATCTCTTGTCCCTCTTCCAGTCTTCGTAACGAGCTCTTTCTCTTGTCTCCACGCTTGGTTTACTGCTTTTTGTCTTAATGCAGCAAATTCTTTCTCGCTTAATATTTACCATTAACAGCATATCCTAAATGTTCATCCATTTCAGCTTCTAGCATAGATTGTATTGTACCACCTAGCAAATCCTTTAATGCATACTGAATATCTTCAGCTGACTGAATGTCATACTCTTCTAGCAGCGCAGCTATAATGTTCTTCTTTCCTTCACTCATTGTTTCTCTTTTTTTCCCATAATAAAACAGTCTCCTATGATATTTTGATTTTATCATAGAAAGCTGTTTTTTACAGACTTTTTTCACAGGCACCACCATATAAACAGGGAACATCCATAGCTTTGATTTACACAAATCTATGGATGTTCCCCTTGTTACATTTTTATATAGTTAATAATTCAAGTATTTTGTATATACACATTAATGATCGATATTTCACCACATTTAATACCATCTCCAGTACATTGAGCCGTTCGTTGTAATTAGTCTATTTATAAAAAGGGAAAAGTCACCTTTTATATATTCCCATTCATCAAATGAATAGCCTGCATCTCCATCTAGTATATAATTCTTACCTTTATCCTCATTTTTTTTCAAATCAAATAATAAAAAGTCTGATTTACCTATAACTTCAGCAAAAACTATACAGTAATCCTTTATATCATATCCCCATTCTATTCTTGCTCTAGTTGATGTCAAAATTTCGTTGAGTCCTAATATCTTGTAACCACTTCCCCCATACTCTATATCTTCGTATACTATAGCTCCATTTGAAACCTTCAAAAACTCTTTATAGCTTTCTGGCAACTTAATATTGTTTGATGACTCAAAATCGTGGATTTCTTCTTCTAAAGCTGGATTTCTCCATGAAAATCCCACTTCTATAGTCTCTCCAAAAATATTTGTATAGTTTAATGTATTTCTAGAGGATGTTTTTTCTCTTAATAACTTAATTGACTTCATTAATTATCTTCCACCCTTTCAATCTTTACTTTTGGTAACTATTCCACCATGGAGTAACTTGACTTTGATGTATACTTCTCTCTATAGGTGTTAAATTTTCAAAGGAAGCATTACCTCCATTCTTCCCAAGTAATTGCAAATTAATTGATAATGGTTCTGTATTCACCCGTTTATTACTTTGAGAAAGAATTTTTGGTGCTTATGCTTCATTTTCAAGGGCTTCTCCAGTTTCTTCACTTAATTGTAATCCACTAGCACCATTCATACCTCCGCACATGATTGCTGTTGTGATATACTGGCTGTCCATTCCATTTTCAAAAAACATAGACTCATACATCTGCTGCTCTTCAGTTTTTTCACTATAATCCCCAGTTACAAAATCTGCCAAATAATCAAAAATGTCTTTTTTAACCAAATGTTTATTATTATATAAATTGTTGATTTGACTATCGTATGCTTCTCTAAGCAACGCTTCAATCTGTTCATTTGTCAGCTGAGGAATTTCATCTTGATTAGGTTTACTATCTCCTGCTTCTTACCTCCTAGGTTTTTCACTTCTTTCTACAACTATTTTTACGCTCACATTCTTTGTGGTATAGGAGTCAGTCGGCTGTCCCCAGGTTTTAGGTCCTACTATTCCATCTACTACTAAGTTATGGCTGCTCTGAAAAGCATTCACTGCTGCTAAAGTTTTGCCTCCAAAGATTCCATCCGCTCCACAGCTTCCTAGGTCTTATCCAAGGGATATCAGCATGCTTTGAAGCCTCTTTACATCATCTCCTGATGAACCTTTTATCAACAATCCACCTAAATCCTTAGTGAGGTAGTTAGAGATCTTCAATTTGTTTCTACAGAAAGAAAAAATTATAAAAACGTAGATGTCGCAATTTTAATAATTTACAAAGGTAAATTATCTATATAAAAAATATGAGTAAATGTAGCTTTTACTAAATCTAATAAATATCTAGAAATATGTCCTATTCCTTATAATATAAAACTTCTAAGATTTACTTTCATTCTTCTGGCTAATCCCATATTTGCAACTTTACCAGTAAGATTTATTATTTCCTCTGATCATCATTATTTTATCACTTTAGAAAGCAATGAACTAGCCACTTGTTTTTCAGCTAGTTCATTTTAATCTTTTATCACTGTATTCTTAGTGTTGTGTCGTAAATTTTAGGCAAATTTCCAAGTAAAATACAATTAACTTTCCTTGATGTCAATTGCCTTCTCATCCGCAATGAAAATTTCTCCATTTGTATATTGCTATCGTATTTAAGAAGAAAGTGAACCTTTTTTACACCCTTCATATGTATATTCCATTATCGTTCCAAATAAATTCCACTT
Organism: Clostridium sp. 19966; assembly: GCF_032335695.1. NCBI lineage: Bacteria > Bacillati > Bacillota > Clostridia > Eubacteriales > Clostridiaceae > Clostridium > Clostridium sp. 19966. The sequence goes on along the minus strand of NZ_JACTOJ010000054.1, from coordinate 6,171 downwards.
AACACAGTCAATAAAAATATCATTGAGGTTATTTTCTTCCTAGCATACTATCAAAAATAGTTTTTGTTAAATCTATACCATTGCAATGGTCAAGCTTTTTTGTAACACATTGACCTAATAATTTTATCTTTTATTTCTTGCTTCAAAGGGCGTTAGCCCTCCATTGAATGTGTGAGGTCTTACATGGTTATACCATACGTAGGCAAAAGTGTTAATTGCTTCATTTAATTCTTCATCACTATGAAAATAAGGATGATATATTAGTTCGTTTTTTAAGGTGTTATAGTATCTTTCCATTGGAGCATTATCATAAGGACAACCTGCTTTACTCATACTTTGTTGGATATTTACTGACTTTCAGAAGTCCGTAAAATCTTTTGACGTATACTGTGTGAGCCCTGATCGCTGTGAATGATTAATCCGTGCTTTAGGTTTGGCTTTGAATCTATGGCTTTTCTTAAAGTGTTAATAACAAGCTCACTTGTTATCTCATTACCATTCAAGCTTGCTACTACAGAACGGTCGTAGAGGTCAATAATTGAGCAGTTGTAGCGCTTCTTGCCATTTGTAAGAAATAAGTATGTAAAATCAGTGTACCAGGTATGATTAGCTCTATCTGCAGTAAAATTTTGATTCAGTAAATTAGGGAAGATTTTATGAGCTTGTCCTTTTATGTAACCAGGCTTTTTTCTTTCAACAATAGACTTAAGTCCAAGTTCTTTATTCATGTATTTATGTGCAGTGGTTTTACTGCAGAAAATACCTTTGCGTCTTAGAAAAATCGCCATGTTTCTATGACCGAGTATGCCTTCAGTTTTATGATATATTTTACTGATTTCACTGAATATTTCTTGCTTTTTCGCATGATAAGTAGACTTCCTATTTTTTAGAAAGTTATAATATGAATTCGGTGACAAATCAAACCTTCTAAGAAGCCATCTTAATCCAAATTCTTTATTATTGTTCTTAATAAATCTATAAACCACTAATCGATTTCCTTCGCAAAGAATGCTGCTGCTTTTTTTAGAAATTGATTCTCTTTTTCCATTTCTTCTAGCTCCTTGCGAAGTCTAAGGTTCTCTTGCTTATAATCAAATTCTTCTTTTAGTTCATGGTTTGTTTGGCATTCTTCACGGTAAGCTTTTATCCAAATTGAGATTATACCTTTTGATACATTATATTCCTCAGATAAGCTTCTTATTGTTCTTCCTTCTCCAAGATGGAGACTGACAATCTTTTTCTTAAATTCTTCCTCATATTGTTGGCTCATATTTCTTCCTCTTTTCTTTAATAGATTTATTATAATCTATTAGACCGAGGTGTTACAACTTTAGTATACCACTACAATTTATTATTTGTATACCCTGAAATGTTTCAAGGCATCCTTAATTACCATGTACCAAGCTATGTCCTATTGTATCCAAAGTTAGACCTTAGAAAGAAAAATTCCAACAGATACCTTTACAGCATCCATTGGAATTTTGTTATTGTTGATTTACAATGAATATTGACCCCCTTTTTAACTGAAATTTGACCCCCTAAGCAAAAGATAATATCCTTATGTATGTAATTTTTATGTACATAAGGGAGGCAACGGGGTGAAGAAATTGCAAGATTGGTACACAGTTAAAGAACTGCATAGAAATGGAGTGAGCATAAAGAAGATAGCCAGAGATCTTAGAATGTCAAAGAATACTGTGAAAAAGTTAATAGCCTTAGAGGAAGAACCAAAGTATAGAAGAATTCAGAGTCCAACTAAAATTGATGAATATAAAGACCTTATCAGGATCTGGTATTTAGATAAGGAATTTGATTTTAATGGTACACGGATATACAGAGAACTTTGTAAAAAGGGGTATGAAGGAGGCATAAATCCAATATACAGGTTTCTAAGTCTACTTGATTGTGAAAAAACTGTTATTAACAGAAAAGCAACAGTTAGATTTGAGACTCCTCCAGGAGATCAAGCCCAGTTTGACTGGAGCGAATATGAAATGTGGATAAATGAAGAAAAAATAACTGTTTATTGTTTCTCAATGATTCTTCCCTATTCTCGTAGGAAAGCAATGATATTTTCCACAAGGATGAATGCAGTTTCTGTTTATGAGGCCATACAAGATCTTTTTATAGAACTTGGTGGAGTCACGCGTGAGATTGTCATTGATAATCCCAAAGCTCTTGTAATAAGCCACGCTAGTGGCAGTGAGGTTAATTTCAACGAAGATGCATTAAGATTGTTTGCACATCTTAAAACCACACCAAACGCCTGTAAGCCCCTAAGGGCAAGGACGAAGGGTAAAATAGAAAAACCATTCCAATTTATCGAAGAACAGTTCATCAAGGGCAATAAATTCAATTCTATGGAGGAACTTAATGATGCTGCAAAGGCATTTATGAAAGAAACTAATTTAAGAATACATGGGACAACCGGCAGAATACCGGAGGAGATGTTCCTTGAAGAAAAGGACCAATTGATAGGAATAAAGAGCAAGAAGGTTCTGGAGCTGGATATCGAGGAAAGGATAGTAAGCAATGATTCCTATGTTATGGTTGATACTAACAGGTACAGCGTACCTGTGGCCTATGTCGGTACCACCGTAAAAATAAGAGTTGTGTACGGCTTTATTCTTGAAATATTTGATGCCAGAATGAACCATATAAAGACATATAGAACTCTAGGTGGTAAAAAAGGCAAAGTTACTGATAATAGTGACTACAAAGATATAGCAAGCCTGGTACCAAAATCTATACCTGAAATACGACGCGTATTTGAAAAGACATTTAGAAATGGTGCAGACTTCTATGAACTCGCCTCTCGGCTCACTAACCAGGCTCATTTTCATGCTAGAGAAATACTGAAATTAAGAGACCTCTATGACGTGGAAGAGCTTGAAATAATACTGCAGCACTGTATAGAAAATAATATTGTTAGAGCTGATAATATAAAGGCTGTGATAAAAGAACGTTTCTTAAAGCTCATTCTTGAGCATGAGATAATTGGACTGAAGGAACGCGAGAAGAGAGCAGAAAGGCATAAACTGCCCGAAGGGCTTGTGCGAAGTCTAGCCTACTACACTGAAGGGGGTCAAAATTGAACGTAAAAAGTGCTAACGTCAATGAGAATATTGACTTTGAAATAACCAGATTGTTAAAACAATTTAAATTACCGGACATACTTAGGTCTTATGATGAAGAAATAAAAACGGCTATAAATGATAATGTGAGTCCTAGAGAATTTTTGTGCAGGTTGTTAAAGATTGAGGAAATGGGGAAAAAGAGCCGCTTAAAAGAGAAAAATATGAAGAATGCAGGATTTGAAATACATACCACTTTCGAAGAGTTTGACTTCAAATTTCAGTCAAGTATAAATGAAAATAAAATAAGAGACCTTGGCACACTCAACTTCCTTGGAAAAAAGGAAAATATGGTGTTTATAGGCCCTCCTGGCGTCGGTAAAAGTCATTTATCCACAGCAATTGGAATAAGGGCATGCGAACAAGGGAAACATGTACTTTTCAAAAACGCTATAGATCTTGTGGATAGTCTATTTGAGGCATATGCTGAGGGTACATTAAAAGCTGCATTTAAGAAGTTGTCAACAATTGATTTACTGATAATTGATGATTTAGGATATTTGAAAATGAACAAAGAAAAAGAGAGCATATTTTTTCAACTTATACGCCAAAGATATGAAAAAAGCTCCCTAATAATAACTACTAACCTCCCATTTAACCGGTGGGATGAAGTTTTCACCAGTGAAGTAGCAGCAACTGCCGTTCTAGATAGACTGCTGCATCACTGCCATGTGATTAGTATAACAGGGAATAGTTATAGAGTAAAGAATAATTAATGAAAAGAACCAAGGAGATTGATAGATGAGAACAAATGCTGTTAATAAAATAGATTACGATGAATTTGTGAATATGTTTAACAGAAAAGGAAAGGAATTTACAGAAAATTTCGTAAAAGAGAAGTACGGTAAGGGCTACGCCCGAATTCAGAAATTGGTTGTTAAAGAAAGCAAGTACCACTACAATTTGAGTTCAAGGAAATACGAAGAAAAACCACCTACAGCTGTTGATGCTGCATTTATCAGCATAGATGACCTCTATAAAGGAAAAGACATAGAAAGCGCAAGCGTGGACCAATCAAAGGAACTCTATGTCCCACCTACACTTGATGAAATAATGTTGGAGATGATAAAGGATAGAGTTCTTGAGTTGAGTCAATACATAACAATTGACCACTGCAATAAAAAAATTGAATGAATGAATACTGTTGACTTTCTTGTTAATAGTACTAAGCTCATACTGGTTTTCAATGAGATAGTTCCTGTAGCTGGTGATATAGAATCTTTTCATTTCTCCATTGAAATCTACTCCCTTACTATCAAGGAACGCTACAAAGGCAGAAGTATCTCCAACATAGCTTTCAACTGTTTTTATGCTCTTTCCGTCCTCCTCTAGATGTATCTTGAATCTCTTTATCAGTTCATTTATCATTGCTCTTTACCCCTTTCAATGTTTTAGGCATAGAAAAAAGGCTAACGCTTTTTATCAGCGTTAGCCTTCATTATTACAATGATATATATTTGATTTTTGCTTTTGTTACTACTTACTGCATTATTACAATTATGCAGTGAATTACTTTATGTCTTTTATCTATTTTATTATATACTTGCTACTATTATTTTTTTGCAGTTACCTTTTTATTGGTTATGCAGTATCTTTTGAAGACATCTTGTTTCTTCTAGTTATTTCTTTACACAATAAGCTATTATTCAGCTCTATTTATTCGAGTCAAAGCTCTTTTTATCATTCTTGGCTATCCATGATAGAAAAGCTGTATCTGCACCACCCATCTTAATGATTCTATCCATATTGATCATAACCCCTAAATCATGTTCCTCATCCCAAGAACATAGAAAATGGAATCCTATGTACGGCATATCGTTATTTTCAACATTTAGTATATAGATTCTTTTAGGTTTAATTAATTTTTTAAAATCATGAATTTGGTTAACATTAGGCATAATTTCTTCTAATTCATCTTCATCATAACCATACTCTTCTTGCATAGTTGAATATTGTTTTAGCAATTCATTTAAGATTGAATTAAGTAATTCCTCTTGATTAGATATCACATATTCGTATCCATTCTTATGAATTTGCTCCAGTTTCTCTGTCTTTGAATCACCACCAATATTCAAATCAATATCATCTTTACCTTCAAAAAAGTTACTCCAACAATCTAAATGTATCTTTCCATTCCACATTCCATTTCTAAACTCAATGTTCGGTATTAACATCAATATTCATCCTCCTTATTTTACGGTCTTATACCTTTTCTGATTAGAGATGCTCCCCCAGTATGCCTTACATCCCCGTGTAAATCAGACGGAACAAGTTCCATTGTTTTACCATCTTCAACATGATGCCATGTATATCCTTCTGGTGTTGAATCAAATCCTGCTTTCTCATTTGCTTTGATAAAATCATAGTAAGCATCACCTTCAAGGTTGTCAACTGTTACCGTCTTAGTACTATATGGCTTGAAATCTGGGAATCCTTCTTCTGTGAACTTAACTCCATTTGGATATTTTTCAGCTAAGTCCCCACTTAATTTGTATGTTTGTCCTGCATATTTTTTATTGATTATCCTAACGCCATCTAAGTCAGCTTTAGTAACCCCCTTATTTGCTATCTCAGCTTGTTGTTTTATTATATCTTCTTCCAGTATACTATCAGCTTTTGATTCACTTCTAAGGAGACTCCCTATTCTCCCTGAAAGTCTTTCAGAGCCAATAAATACGGTTTTTCCAAACCCTAAGGCTACTCCACCTCCTCCCATGGTTACTCCATTGAAATAATCCATAAGAGTTTCTTTATCTGTTGGTCCAATCATACTTTTAGCAAAGTCATATGAACCAGTTAAAAATATGTTAGATGGTTTACTTTCTTCATCAAAAGCTTTATTCACTTCATTCCATTCTTTAAGTATTTCTTGATAGTCCTGAGATTTTTTTTCGACATCCTCGCTGCTTTTTTCTTCTTCCCTCCCAGGCTTTTCACTTCTTTCTCCTACCACATGAATACTTACATTCTTTGAGGTATAGGAGTCAGTCAGCTGTCCCCAAGTTTTAGGTCCAACTATCCCATCTACTACTAAGTT
>NZ_JACTOJ010000053.1:0-10239 GCF_032335695.1 Clostridium sp. 19966 | reverse complement strand
AAGGATACATAGTAGTATTGGATATTTAACTCCACAAAAATGCGAAGATTTAGCTAGAAAAATTGTATAAAAAGTTCAACTTTTTGTGTCTAAGATATTGACATAGATCCAAGAATTAATCTATCTAAATTAGCATTCATTATAAAACGCTTATTCTTACCCAATAGCGTTATTGAATGAAATTGATCTTTTAGTTCAGTATTATTTCCTACTTCCATTTCAGTAAGTCCATCATGTAACAATTTCATATTATGCTTTTGAAGCATACATATTTCAATAATTTCAGGATTGTTATTCATTGATACCCAAATATGAAATCCGTCTGGTGCAAAATCTACTAGCATCATAACTGGAAGTTTTCTTCTAGCTATAATGTAAATAATTGTTGATGTCAACAAATCACAAATATATTTATCACCCCTAAAATTATCAAGTTCTAACAATGTTATAGGAGATTAACTGAACTTTATTGTACTTTCTAAATGCTTCAATTTGAATCATCCTCCCAGTTACAACTAATATTTTTTAGTTCTGGCTTGAACAAATTATTCTTTATCCTTACTCACATTTACAAGCTTTTTTATTTACTCTAAATGTTCCATTTCTTTTTAATGTTAATCTAACATTCGCACGTCTTGCATATTTTGCTGTACATTTTGTACAATATTTTTTAGATAATCTTTTATACCTATCACAAGGTCTCCCAATTGGATTATCCCTATCACTTCTTACAAAAGTTAAAGATTTATCACAAATCATACTCCCAACAGCTATTCTATTATATGCTAGTTGATTATGTAATGATCCATGATGTGGAGCAGTGACTATGGAGTTCTCCTTTAATTGTATATTTTCTCCTAAAGTTAAAAAATTAAAATCAGAATCTGCACTAAACAATATATTGGGGTAGCTTTCAAGATCAAATTTAAACACAAGACTAAATTTATTGGATTTAGAAAGAGCATATATATATTTTAATAACTTATGTAAACTAATATATGGTCTTCTTCTGGACACTTCCGAATTAAGTGCCAACACGTCAATATTAGTACTAATTTTATTACTTACTAATGAATTTGTATTCTTTAGCCATACAATTTTAGATCCTGAATAAGTTTTAGAAATCATTAAACTCATTAACATTGATGTTTTGTTTACAGTATCAATTATTGTATGCTTTAGAACCATATAATTATATCTATCACATTGATTATGATTACTACAGTCGATACAGTTAGAATAATTAAGCATATTTTCATATCCATAGTCATCATAAAAAGATACATATTCATAAGTTTTAGCTCCCCATAAATTAGAGCTAAAGTTTATATCTATATCTGTTTCAACTTCTTTGTTGTTATTAAAGTCATTCTCAAATTCTGTTAGCAAGCACTCATCAAATTTCATCAATTGCCTATACTCTTCTTCACTGATTCTATTTAATTCCTCTACAACTTCTCTAATACCTTTGGATCCAATTTTAGCAGCCACAGAACCAAGTATCTCTGGAAGCCAAATTTCATCAAATGTATATCCCTCTTCAAGAAGACCAATAATCCCATTAATATGATCAGAATCATAATGTGTACATATTATTAAATTAATATGCTTATCTGGTAATTTTAATTTTTCGAATAATTCTACAGTTTCTTTTTTATCGTTACCACCATCAATAAGTATTCTAATTAATTCGTCATTCTTTTTATACTCTGTAAGGAAGCAATCACCCTCCCTCACTGCTAAAGCTTTAAATATCATATCTTTCACCTTCTTATTAGTATAACTTCAAATAAATATCATTACTTTTTCACTCTTCAAAATTTCTTTATTGACACAACTCTTTCAATACTATTTTGCCGCATTTTCCTACGAATAAAGACAGATACTTACAAATCATCTTACTTTGTTGCCTTGTTCCATTTTTATATATACACTCCAATTTATATTTTAGTATGTCAAGCACCACATGAAACCTTTTAGAACCTATCATTAATAACACATTTCCTCTGCATCTGTTAAATTGTAAATTTCTTCAGTTTCCTGTAAGTTTCAGCCATCTGTACCCGTTATTATCTAGAAGCATGTTATATCTAATAGTGCCTGTCCGTACATTTTTATTTGATAACCAAGAAAATATTCAACAGATTGGCTTATGACGGCTACTCATGGTTCATATTTTCTTGCTCTTTTTTCTACATTTCTTAGGAATACTAAGCTTTGAGTTACATTAGTATATATCATAAGGTAAACTTCATCACAGACTAACAATACTCTTTCATTTCTGTCTTTGTTCATTTCCTGCCATCAGCAGGTAATAATATTAAAATATAAGTTCTTTTAATAATGTCATAATTATTTTGTAAATCATGAGTATCAAAACAAATATATCTTGTATTAGTCTTAATAGAGCTATATCCATTCCAAAGAAAAGAATCACTTCCCATTGCTATATCTTTTAAAAGCAGGCAAGGTCATCATAAGTATTATCTTAGCTTTCTTTAATTGTTTTTCCTTTGCCTTTTTATCAAACAGATTATATAAATCTAATAGCGTATGATCATCTTCATTATTAATATTGGTTATAATTATATTCAGGTTATGAAAAGTTATTATATAGCTATAAGTGTTACCCTCACACCCTCTCCACCACCATCCACCCCTGATTCCTCGCTATCTGGTGCAGTGGCAGTATGCTTTCTTTAAACTTATTTTCAAAATCGCTTTTTTCAGCATACCTGTAATAATCATAGAGCTTGTCAACTTTTATCACATTAAAATAGTCCTCCAAGCATTATCCATTCTTTTTTCACAGAAATAAGAGAAGGCTTCATATTGCAAGCTACTGAAGTCCTTCATGTATGCGTCTAAAGAAAGCAGCTTATCACTTTTGGAACTATCTATATTCTTGAATGTTGGAATTAGATTCCACAGCTCGTTATGCATCACAAAACTCCAAGGGATAAAGTGGTCTATGCTTAAACTTCCGTATTTTTCAAAGTTTATATCTACAAATTCTTTTCCTGTGTACATATCCCTTATATTTCTTTCACTTATAACAGACTTCCATAGCTTGGTAGCCTTAAGTAAGTTTCTACTGTTATTAGAAGGTGCCTCCAGCTTAAAAACTATTGCAGGCACATTAGAATTTCTTTTTTGCAAAAAGTCCGCCAGGTTATAGTAAATCCACGCCTTAATAATTTTATAATTGGAGATAAGATATTCTGCCCAGCCCTCATTTAAAATGATTTTATTCTTTTCTCCCTTTACAATCTTGTATAGGCACCTATCATCTTCAAGGGATAGCTCAGCTATAGCTCTTTCTACTTCATGCTGCTTCTTGACCTTTATTTCTTCTTTAAAAAATGGAGCAAGCAGTCTATAAGGCACCTTGTAGGTAAGTTCCTTCATTATTTTATTTAGCTCCTTGTCCTCGCAGCCATAAGCAAAATCCACTATTTTTCTTTCATCGCAATTGGCCTTGTACTGTGATTTTTCCGCTATATAATCTATAGACCTGTATAAAACATCGGACATACCAAAACTAAGCCTAAACTGCCTTATGGGATACCACGCCTTTGCAATCATTCTTGCTATTATCCTTTTAGATTCAATCTCAGTTTTGCCCTCACTAACCTCTTCCAATATTCCCAGCAGCCAATACATTTTATAGCTGGCAGACATATCCTCAAGCACCTTGGAAAAGGTGCTTGAATCCACTTTCTGGCTAGAGGGCAAGCACTCTCTTACTATTTCCTTTGATAAAAGGCTATTTATATTCAAATCAATCCTATCACTCATAACAATTCTCCAAGTCTTTTTCGTCATTGAAATCTACATTTTTATCCATAATACCATTTTAATCCCTAATCCCTGCCCCTTTAACAAAAAAAGAGAAAATCTCCAAAATTTTCTCTTTTCTCAAATTAACCAAATTTAAAATATTAAATTTTTATTTTCTCTCCGTTTCATATAATCCTGGCTAAAAAACTTGCTTTTCTGCCTTTATATACCTAAAGCTATATTTTAAATATTATCCACTTGCAGGTTTCTAATTCATATTTTAATTCAAATATGCGCTGTGTATTGTTGATTGTGCTTTGGCACCTAAATAGCCACATATAGTTACCGGCTAATTTCTCAATATGCTTTTCTATTATCCTATCTATTTTAACCACTATGGCAGTATTATCTTCCACTTCAAATTTCATTCTTAAGGGTCTAATATCCCCTTTGGCATCTGTATAGGAAATAACTTCAATAGGTTTTGCAACTACCTTCATTAATACATACACCTCTCCTTACAAAATGCTGGACATCAATGGATATTCTTCTTCACCAACACCGCCCAGCATAGGACTTAAGCCAGAATGAAGAAAACAGGACTTGATTACTGAATTATGTCCAAACTTTATCCTTATATCATCAATAGCTTTATTTATTTTTCTATCTTTTTCATAGTCAAAGGGTTCAAGCAGGGAGGTTTGGTAAAAATCATTTCCACAGAAATCTGTTACATGTACTCCTAGATGTCTTATGGGGTTGCCTTTCCATACATTATCAAACAGATAGCAAACTGCTTCATGTATTTTTCGTGTAGAATCTGTGGGCACAGTAAGTTTTTTTTGGCGGGAATAGGATATCATATCGCTTCCACGTATACTTACTGAAACCACAGTGCAGCAATTATTGGAGTCTCTAAGCCTCATGCCTACAGTTTCGCATAGTGCTAGGAGGACCTTATGCGCTGTCTCACTGTCCTCTACGTCAAAGGCTATTGTTGTACTATTGCCAATGCCTTTCATTTCTATGTGGTTGCTTTTTCTTACCTCTGAATTATCTATACCATTGGCGTAATTCCAAAGTAGTGTACCCTGGCTATTGAATTTTCTTTTTAATATAGACAAATCATAATTAGCAAGGTCGCCCACCGTATTTATATTTAGATTGTGCAATTTTGGTGCCGTTGCACGCCCCACCATAAATAGGTCTTCAACAGGGAGTATCCACAGCTTTTCTTTTATTTCCTGGGGAAACAATGTATGGATTCTATCAGGTTTTGTAAAATCTGATGCTACCTTCGCTAATAATTTATTTTGGGATATGCCTATATTCACAGTAAACCCTAGTTCTTTCTTTATTCTTTCTTGAATCTTTTCTGCTAGCTTCATATAATCAGGATATAAATGTTCCATGTTAGATAGATCCAAGAAGCTTTCATCCACTGAAAATCTTTGTATTTGCGGTGTGTATTCTAACAGCATTTCATGCATTGCTGCACTTGATTTCATATATAACCAATACCTGGGAGGAACAACTACTAATTCAGGGCATTTTATTCTTGCATTATAAAGGGTTTCACCAGTTTGAATTCCAAATTTCTTTGCTGGAATAGATTTAGTCAAAACTATTCCATGACGGCTAGCTTCAGCCCCTCCCACTACGGATGGAACAGTTCTAAGATCCAGTTTCTCACCTTGCTGCAATCTATAAGCAGCTTCCCAACTTAAATAAGCAGAATTTACATCTATATGGAATATTAATCTACTCATTTCCTCACATTCCTTTTCTTTCTACTATACATATTCTATTATAAGAACAAGTATTCTTAATATAAAGATATTTTTGCGATCGTATGTTCTTATTCTATGAAATTAATTGCCTCTGTATACTTATATCTAGATATTTATCTCTTTTATAGCTAAGAACAAGTGAATAAGTAAAAATTAAGAATTAAAAATAATTGTAAAAGCATAAGATAAAAAACGAGCAAGACACTCTACGAAATTTAACGTAAGGTGTCTTGCTTACTTATAGTTCCATTAGGATTATAGACATAAGAGCATTCTTTTTGATGATATTGTGCAAACTGTTTATTCAGATTCTATGCTTTTTACCCATATAATAATATTACTTTTTCTTTACGGGAATCCATATTTCCCCGAAACCATTCTGATGTTTCGCCAATCCGTAATACATTTCAAACTGAATGCCTTCAATTGCTTCAAACTCAGATGTAGGAAACCACTCCGAAAAAATGCGTTTCCAAGCACTCTGCATCTCACATTCAGGCACATCAAATATTGCCCATGTTGATGGAGGAACTGAGAGCCTTGTGAACCTTGAAGGGATTGATAAACCCTTGGGTAAATAATTACATAACATGTACTTAAATGTTGTTTCTGAATAGTCATACAATGCAGAAATCGTATAATTGTCATCAAAACGGCCTAAAAGATTATTGATAGTATCTGTTGTACCGTCATCATCACATCTTTTAAAAAATAATGGAACCTGATCAAATGCTTTTTCTTGATCTGTGCTAATTTCAGTGTAAACACCAAATACATCAAATGCCTCTCTTTGTTCAATACGATAATTCATTTCAGTATCTCCTTTAATTGATATTGAGAAGGTCATTTTGGGAAAGGCTTTTAGTGAAACACCAATATCGCGCGCTGATGTTGGCATTACTCCATGTAGTTTTTTAAACGCTCTGCTAAATGCTTCAGGCGATTCATATCCATACTTAAAAGCCACATCAATGATTTTAATATCACTAGTTTGCAAATCAAAAGCGGCTAAGGTCAAGCGTCTACGCCTTATATACTCAGACAGTGGCACATCAGTGATGGATGAGAACATTCTTTGAAAATGATAAGTTGAGCAGCAAGCAATTTGTGCGGCTTTATCATACGAAATTCTATCAGCCAGATTTGATTCAATGTAGTCAATAGCCTTATTCATACTGTTTAACCAATCCATTAATTTCCCTTCTTTCAAGATTCATATTATCATATTGAAGTATTTGAAACCTTGCATTTGATGCACGAAAAAATCATGTTCGCTAAAAGACTCCAAAGAACTGTCCTTCTGAGACCTTCATAAAGATTCTCAATTTCTACATCTATCCTATCTTTACAACCCCACTGATTTTTTCTATCTAACTAGTGCTTTAATACACCATTTCGAAATACTTTACAATTAGATTTATATATATTTCATAAACCTCTTTTCTTCTTTATCAATGTTAAAACCTAAATTACGGTATAACCCTATGGCTGATTCATTACTTGTAAATACCGTCAATTTCACCTTCTCACAACCCTTTTCAGACAATAAATCCATAACCTTTCCAATCATTATTTTGGCATAGTGTTTTCCACGATACTGCTCTAATACAGATACTGACTCAATTTCGGGAATATCATCTCCATCCTGATCTACCATAACAGCGCCAATTAATTTATCCCCGTCAAAGGCTCCATAGACCATGAAAAAATCTGAATCCATGTATCTAAGCAGCCTCTGCATATCCATAATGTCATCCGTAAAACATTTCCATTCCAGTTCCCTCAGATACTGTTCCTTTGCTTCCTTTGTAGCAAGGGAGAACTCACGAAATGTTATAGCTGAATCTTCGCCATTATATGAATACTGTTTAATTAAATTTATAGGTGCGCTCATGAAATACAGGCTATTATGCTCCTTATCGCCCTTTTTCAATGCAAACTCATTATATATAATTTCATTCACGGAATTGCCAACACATAATTGACACTTATGATTACTAAAACTTTTCCTTATCTCCACAGCCCTGCTATGTACAGCATCATACAGCTGATCAAGCACATCATCAACCCTCTCATATTCAGGCAGGACTCTGATGTTATAGAAAATTCGATTTTCTGCATAACTTGGTGCCTCATATGGCTGCTCACACATCACCATGACCTGCCCTTTTCCTATCAGTTTATCACCATCAAGGCAAACAAATACATTTTCCCATTGTTTATTAGTATCACCATGATACCAATAAACACCTCCCGGATATTTGCTTGATACTGTCTGCCACAAATTCCACAGTCCATTTCCATGCTTTTTTATATCAAGTTTTTCAATCGTATACCTATCACTCATTTTCGCTCTCTCCATTATATCATTGTTGTTAAAAGTCATATAACAAAAAATCCCATGTCTTTATAAGCTGCTGACTTAATGTAAGTATAAAGTAATATTGAATTTACTGCTATCCATTTCATGCCCGATTCTGCACATCGGAACAATAATATCATCCTTGCCAAATAATTTATAAGTCTCAGTTTCTTCTACCCTAAACTTTATTGCATCTGCCTCTCTGATTGCTATATTGATATGAATTGATGGATAAACTTGAATACTGACTCCTTTGCTGCGGACAGATGCTTGAGTAATTCCATGAAACTGTTGAAAGGCACGGGTAAATGATGAGTGTGTTTCATATCCATATTTTAAAGCAATATCTATGATTTTAGCATTAGATTTTTGAAGATCAAAAGCAGCTAAAGTCATCTTTCTTCTCCGTATATACTCGGAGATTGGGATTCCAACTAGAAAAGAAAATATCCTTTGAAAATGAAATACAGAGGTTCCTGATATTTGGGCAGCCTTTTCATAGTGAATAGTACCACATATATTTTCCTCTATGCCTAATTAAACTTTATCATCTGCTATAGAGTGTTCATGCTCGCTGATCCAGTTATAGGAATCTTTTTTATCTGCGGTCAATAGAAGATATAATATTTCGATAACTGTTATAGCTGACACTCTTGAAAAACTGAATTCATCTAAGAATAGTTTTTCTCTTGTAGCTGTGTTTATGTGGTACTTGGTTTTATTAGCTACTGGGGAGTTTTCGTGATTTGTTATACTTATTGTAGTAACATTTTTTTCATTTGCAATATCTAATAAAGTTAGTAATCGCTTTGAGGAGCCTGAATTTGATATGGCTATGATTACATCTTTATCAGTTAAGGTGTAGGTATATGCCAGCTGAGTTTCCCAGATAGTATTTACCACTGTTGATATGCCTATTTGGTTAAATTTGTAGGCACCATCTAATGCAACAGGTATGGTATTTCCCACTGCCACCAGCTGCACAATTCTTGCATTTTTTATTGAATCCAATATTTTTCTAATTACTTCTTCCTCCATCATTGATACGGTCTGCTTTAATTCTTCGATTTTGTTTGCTAATATATTTTGAAGGGACTGAGATATATTATTTGGATCTATATCATTAGTTATATTGGTTTTTTCTGAATTCACCATTTCCTT
Source organism: Clostridium sp. 19966 (assembly GCF_032335695.1). Classification (NCBI taxonomy): domain Bacteria; kingdom Bacillati; phylum Bacillota; class Clostridia; order Eubacteriales; family Clostridiaceae; genus Clostridium; species Clostridium sp. 19966. The sequence continues at coordinate 1,146 of NZ_JACTOJ010000053.1, read as the reverse complement.
AGCTATATTTATTTTCAAATCATGAAAGCCCTTAAAATCGCATTTTTTGCAAAATCTAATTATAGTAGCTTCACTTACACTGCTCTCTGAGGCTAATTCAGAAACTGTCAAATCAATAACTTTTCCTTGATTATTAACAACATAATCCGCTATCTTTTTTTCTGCTTCAAACAAGGTTTCGTAAACAGAAAATATTTTATCTAATACACTTTTTTCTTTAATTTTCAAATTAGTATTCCTCCATTGCTTACTCCACATTACATTGTTTAAACTTATATTTTCATAATAAAATATATTTAGATTTTCGTAAATACTATTTTATAAGAAATAAAGTTTTATTTCGCAGGAATACCTTTATGCAAAGTAGTATCTAGAACATATTAATTTTTGACTCTGTTTTAAATATGTAATAGATCATCCAAAGGAAATAATAAATATTATAAAAAGCGCTATTTAATAAAATTTAAAGCCTGCCTTTGAAAAGCCTTAAAGTCCCTAGTATTACTATAACTAGGTAGCTTCTTAACTAGATGAGAAGTTATCTAGTTATATTCTTTTCAAGGTAACTTGTCACTTCTTCTTACTTCAAATATTAGTCATAAATAAATTCTTTAATGGCATACTAAGAATAAATATTTTTGGGGAAGTGACGAGCTTTATGAAGAAATTTTGCTTACGATTTACAATCTTTTTGCTATCAACCTTTGTGATGGTTAAAGCACAAGGATTATCTGAGAAATGCTTTGCCTCTGAAACTATTGGACCTCCTCTAACCTTGGACCAGATAAAAGGGCAAATATATTTGTATGATCAGGCGCTGAAGGAATTCGGAGCAGCTAGTCCTGAGCAAGCCGTAGATATTTGGGCTGAAGGATACAAGAATCGCAATGGTGTCATGCAGTATTCTGTGATGTGTGATAAGCTTAAGAAACAATGGCTAAAAGATCAGGGAGACCCCACAAACTCCTTTTGGATTATTGGAGGCTCCAGTCCCTGGCTTGTAGATTACACTCTTTTAGAAAAGAAAAAAATAAGGTAACCGTAAAAAAATTAACGCCTAGAAGGTTAAAATCAGTTTTGATAAAATAACAGATATTAATTAACTAGGGAGGTTATGTACATGCAAAAAGGTTCACAGGATAACAA
>NZ_JACTOJ010000052.1:0-11667 GCF_032335695.1 Clostridium sp. 19966 | reverse complement strand
GTAAAATAACTATTTTATTCTACCAAAAGGTGACTTTTTATTGTACTATACTGGAAAATCTTCTCCCTTTTTGTTTGCCGAAATCTCACCCTTTTAGTTTACCATTTACAAGAGTTATGATTGACCCCGCCGGACACCCTTTTTGCTTATGTCAAATGAAATCAATTATCGAAAGTGCCCATTTTGCGTTGTTATAGAAAATCAGGAAATTGAGAGGAAATTCACGATATTCCTGTAAATACTGGTTTGATGGATGTCTTACCTAATAAAAAAATTAAAAGCAACCTTTAAAGGGATGTTTTTAATTTTTTTGAATAGTATACCTTAAGCATTAATATTCAATATGGATCTTGCGGCATTATTTCAATTTTTATAGTTTATCGATTATTTAAAAGATGGATTGGATGTAATTGATAAAATATATTTGCAGAATCATAAGGGACGCTGGTAGTCGGGTTAGTTTAATTCAAACACAGTAAATATTGTTGCTAATATGGTTTTACTAAAATATCAAAATAATGTTATAATTATCCTAAAAATAAGATGCATTTATAAAGTAATATGAATTATATAAGGAGGAATAAAAAAATGTACAATCATGCGCCTGATGATTATATTTGCCCATTTTGCTTAGTAGTTAATGGAATTGAAAATGAACACGTATATACCAAACAATCCGATATAATTTATAAGGATGATTACATAACGGCGTTCATTAGTGCAGGTCAGTATAAGAATAATAAGGGAAACGTAATTATTATTCCAAATAGCCATTATGAAAATATATATGACCTGCCAAATGAACTTTCTGACAAGATTCATCATTTAGAAAAAGAGATGGCTCTAGCACTTAAGGAGATATATAAATGTGATGGGGTTTCATCAAGGCAACATAATGAGCCTTGCGGAAATCAGGATGTATGGCATTATCATTTGCATGTGTTTCCAAGATATAAGGATGATGATTTGTATTTAACTGACAGAGAAGCATCTAAACCAGAAGAGCGTATTGAATACGCCAATAAGTTGAAAAATTATTTTAAAAATATTAACGCAGATAATCTGTAAGTATAAATAATAATAAAGTTTTAAATGTGTTGATACAATTATATTAGATTACTTGGAGGTATAGTATGGCTGCAAACATTTTTAGATGCAGAATAGATGAAATAGGCACATTAAAATGCTATAGAAAAATTGGACTTGCTAAAAGTATAATTAATAAAATCATTGAAGATGGAAAATTAAATGCTGTAATGAAAATATGGATACCAACCAATATTAATAATGAAGCAGCATGTGCATTATATAGAAGTATTGGAGCAGATGAACCAAAAGTAAAAGATGAAATTATCTATAATTATAGATATTGAGTAAATTTCTTAAATAACTTATTATGCAATATTTTTAAATGAGAAATCCTAATAATTTTTGCTTTATTATTGCATCATTGGTATTAAATTTCATATGTGGTACTATTATATATAGATTAATTCGGAATCGTAAAATATGACGAAACAATTAATATTGATAAAAGAGATATGGGGGATTTAGCATGGAACTAAATATAAAGCAAATGAATTATGATGAAGCAAAGCAAATTTCAAAATGGATTTATAAAGAGCCATATTCAATCTATAGTATGGATGGAAGTGATAACTGTATAGGTGAACTCCTTAATGGAACATACTTTTCGGCTTCTGATGAAGAAAATAATCTTATAGGTTACTATTGCTTTGGTGAATCTGCTCAAGTTCCAGTAGGGAATCAATTTGGTGCTTATGAATGCAAAGATATTACTGATATTGGTTTAGGAATAAACCCTAATTTGTGTGGTCAAGGATTAGGACTTAAATTTTTTAGTAGTGGTTTAGATTATGTCAGAAATAATCTATCAGCAAAAAGGTTTCGCTTGACGGTAGCAACTTTTAATCAACGGGCAATAAAAGTATATCAAAAGGCTGGTTTTGAAAAGATTAACTCTTTTGAAAGAATTACGGAATCTGGTAAAATTGATTTTTGGGTTATGATTTTCTGTTAATAAGATATTAGTTGATTCACATTTTTCTTAAACTACAAAATAATAATAAAAAATAAATAAAAATTATTATGTTAGATATCTTTGAAAGTATTATAATTGACATATAACATTTCGTGTCTACATCAATCAAAAAATTAAGTTCGAAACCTATAATAGATTATGATTGTAGTTAATGATATAAATCAAATAGATGAATATAATTACATTATGGAAATTCATGTATATAGCGCCAGAGGAGAAAATGGAATTGAAGGTCGAAGATATTTTGTAAAGTTAAATCAAGATAATTCGGAAAATTACACGCATCATATCCATATCTATCAGAAAAGGAATCCTCATATTTCTGATGAATTGATGTTTAGAGATTATTTAAAAATTGATAATGAAGCTTTAAAGGAATATGAAAGAGTAAAAATAGCAGCAGCACTGAAATTTCGTTATAGCCCTCAAGAATATGTTCATGCAAAATATGATTGCATCAAAAGTATTATGAATAAAGCTAAATCATACTATAAAAATAAATAATTTAATAGATGAACTAATGCAGAATTGTAAAACATTGTTAAACAAAGTCAATGTATATACTTTAGATGGAGAGTGATTAAATATGGATGTTTTTTCTTATGGCAGTCCTTATCTTGACAACCTTTCAGAAAAATATAATTATGCGCAAATGCTTCATGAAACTTTTGACAATGTCATTGTTCCTGGCTTTAAAGGAAAAGGGTTTAGAAAAAATGGAAAAACCATTTATCGTCAGCGTGACGGTCTTATAGAAGTATGTAATATTAAGTTTTCTAGGGATAACAGTAGAGTCCACGCCAGATTTTATTTAAGTGTAGATATTGCTATACCTTCTCTTTACGATTTGCTAGGTAAAAAATATGATAAGAAATGGGAGGCAACAGTATTTACAATAGAGCCAAGCACAATTATTGGTTGGGAGTATGACTTGAGTAATTTTGCGTATCCTCTCTATATGTTAGATTTATGGAATAGTCCGCTGCTTCCCGTTTCACTAACCGAAAACAGGAAAGATGAAAAGAAGGATTCTTTAAAAGAAAAACTTGATAATAGGTACAATAAACAGAATGGTGAAGGCTTCAATGAGGTTGTTGCTTCTGATATTGAAAATGTCATAATTAAATTTTTCAATACAATTCCATGTGCTGAACTATTATTAAATAATATCGACAATGATGAACCTAATAGATATGTTGATGAAATAATGATGTATCAGATATCACGCCTTTATCATAAGTATGGAGAGCAGGAAAAAGCTCAAAAAATATTAAAAAGAATACAAAATGGCTTTTTAAAAGATCGGATTCATGATTATGTTAATCATGTAGGAATTGTTTTATAGGCTGTTTGATTAGTTGATATAATTAATTCACAATGAAGGAGGATATATTTGTATAGGTATATTGTCTAAAAGCGTACATACGGGGCTATTTGTTGAAGACATTGAAAAGATGGTGACGTTTTACAGGGATATCTTAGGCTTTGAAACAGATTGGGACGGAGGGCCCTTTATAAGTTTCAAGGTTAAAGATGGTGGCTTGTTTATGTTTGACAGGAAACAATTTGCTGAGGAAATGAAGCAGCCTTATTGCCTACCCATGGGCTTCAATTTGACCATGGAAATAGGCATAGAAGGTGATGTTGATAGGGAATATGAACGGCTAACAGCACTTGGGGTTAAATCGCTTACAGGAGAGCCAGTTACACAACCTTGGGGGCAAAGAAATTTTTGGATTGCTGATCCTGAAGGTAATTATATTGAAATTGGCTGCTGAACTTATAGAGAAGCTAATTAGAATTTGCAGAGGAGCAAAATAGGAGATTTAGGAGGTCAATATGGAACAAATATGGGAAAAGCTTTATAAAGAAGCTATGAAGGTAATAAATCCACACGAAGTTTCAAGTTCTATGTGGGTTGGAAGCGTTGCTTCAGCGGTATTAACAAGAAAAGGTAATATTTACACAGGTATCTGTATAGATACAAATGGCTCATTAGGAATGTGTGCAGAAAGAAATGCTTTATCAACAATGCTCACACATGGAGAAAATGAAGTAGAGAAGGTTGTTTCTGTTTATAAGGATGGAAAAGTGATTCCTTCTTGTGGTGCCTGCAGAGAATTTATGATGCACCTTGGAAAAGATGCAGAAAATATTGAAATGTTACTTGATAATGAAGGAAAAACAATCAAGCTAATTGAATTGCTACCAGAATATCCAAGATACAAATAATTTCTTGTAGCTAGAAGCAAACAAGTGTCATGAATTCAATTGATTTAAGCATCTGATAATGCTATATCTGTAGAAATTAGCGATAGGCATTTTCTGCTATAACTTCTATCTCTCATAAACGCAATTTTTGAATTAATTTTGTTACCGTTTTTATCATTGCTAATTTCTACAGCTGCAAATGTATTATTTTGTTAGCTTTCAAATGAACTACGTTTCACTATAATTGTCATGTTTGCGATAACTAGGATAGAAACAATAGATAAAATAATCATACCCGCACTTAATGTTGATATATTTTTAGGTGATTCTACAGAAATAACACCATAAAAGTCAAAAATCTTTTGTTGAAAGTAAAAAATGGAATTTTTCAAATCAAACTTGCCTAAATTGGGAAAAACAAACATATAAACTACGATCGCTATTATTCCTACATATATATTTTTAAATAGTATACCTAAAGAATATCCTATTTCTGCAAAAAGTAAGGCTATAGCATATACAAATATAAATTTAGTTGTCATTGGTGATTTTGTCGGTACTACACCTGATTTAAACTGTTCAATTGGTATAACGCTTGATAATCTCCAATACATAATGGAGCCAATGCCATAAGAAATTAATAACGCAGCAATCAAAATAATTAAACTAACAAATGCTATGGACAATTGCTTTGAAATGCTAAAAGATATTTTATGCATTCTAACTGTTTTAAGCTTAATCGTTCTATATTTAAAATCATTATTGGCAACGATTAATCCTAAAGCACCAAATACAATTGGGAAAAGAAGAACACAAGACTCCATTAATTGAGACAATGTATATCTAGGACTTGCGGCATATGCATATCTGCTGACAGTTTTTTTATGGTAAAGAATAGGATTAGAAATTGTGCCACCATTTTCATTATTTTCTACCTTATAATTTGGATCAGACAAATCTTTTTGAATATCGAGACCGTTTTGTTTATAATAACTTTCCGTTTTTTTATAAGAATTATATGTATCAGTTACAGAACTATAATTTAAAAATAATATAAATCCAAATAGTATTATAAGAAGAGCTAAGATTATATAATAAAATTTTGATTTAATACCATATAATAATTCTTGTTTAATGTATTTCTTCATCATATATATCCTCCAGTTTAGCGCCGCTATCACAGAAATCTTTTTTTAATAGCAGTATTTTTCTATCTTTAAATACAAACAAATCATCAATCATTTCATTATAAAAACTAAATTGATGTCCTGTAAGTATAATGGTCATATTACTTGCCCAACTTTTAATGGTTTTTTTTAACGATCTTATCATCTCATAGTCAAGACCATTTGAAATTTCATCCATTATTAAGTACCGTGGCTCCAAAATTTCTACTAGAGCTAATGCTAATTTTTTCTTTTGCCCATAAGAATATGTTTTAACTTTTCTTTTTAATAAGCCATAATCTAAGTAATTATTAGCTATCTGTTCAATTCGTTTTTGTGTTTGTTTACCTTCACCCCAAATTATAAGATTATTTATTCCACTTATATTGGTGTAAAAGGGGCAATCATCCCATATTACCAAGCACTTATCTCTTATTTCATTAATGCTTTTGTCATCAAAAATAAATTTACCGTTATGTTTTTCCATCTCCATCATGCATTTAATAAATGTGGTTTTTCCTGAGCCATTGGGACCCATTAAGAATGAAATTTTATTATCTCTTATTTCAAAATTTGATTTATCTATTATAATAGAAGTGCTGGAATAACTTTTAGAGAGATCTACACATTTTATCATAAAACTATCTCCTTCATAATTTACCCATCTACTTGCAGTAAATTGTTAGTCCACAAGTAGATGGGTATTTTAGTGTATATAAGTCTAAATGAGCGTAAATATATTCATTTAACTTAAATCATTACTTTTAGGCAAAAATTAAACGTCATATGACCAATCTGCATTTCCTGACCAAGTTGCATGAGCCTGATCGGTAATTGTTGTATCCCATCCAAGAGTTTGTCCACCAATTACAGCACCTGCTGTAAATTTATGTTTAAAGTTAACATAGAGATTATCAGCATTAGAGTAGCTCAACTTTGAATATCCTTGAACACTAACAAATAGTCCACTTTCTTCTTGGCGAGCGTCATAAGAAGTAATGTCAAGATTAGAATTAACTGTCCAATCTAAAGTATCTTTTGACCATGCAAGATACTTTACGCCTCTTGTAGACCATGTTTCATAGGTTGTTGATGCGTTAGCTGCTATTGGAATTAAATTCATAAAGCCTATTGTGAGTGCAATAACCAGACCTTTAATTTTATTATTTTTCATTATATTTCTCCCCATTTCTTAATATTATTTTGTTCAATTGTTATTAAACTTTTAAATGATATAGATACATTAGTAGATATAACTTAAATTAGCTAATTTAAAAATAAGCGTCATTGTAACAAAAAAGTTGTTTTAAACTAGTTTGTTGCAATAATATATTGTGTATTTTAAAAGTTTATATATTAAAAGCATCTCGAGCTGCCTTTAATTTCTAGGAAAATAAAGTTATTGTTCAAAATTGTTTTAAAGAAAATAATTTATAGGAATTAGCTTGGTGTATTTTGGAAGCTGCAATTTCAAGTAATTAGCTTACATAAATTTTAAGCTTATAATTAATAGTGATATCTATGCTTATAATAAACGTAAAAAATATAGAATATGATGTAGATAGGTATGCTGTTGCCTATAGATAGAAGTAGTATATACATAAATATTGAAGTAATTATTAATAATTTTATTAGTTAATTAGTAGTAACAAGATATAATTTTACAGTGCATGTAATTATATTACCATAGTATACAATAAATGTAAATACCATATATTACATTTAAAAATTGTTAATAATTTCATATAGTAATTTAATGTCTAATAAAAAATTTCAAAAACGATATGTAGTCAATATATATTTTGAAAATCAACAAAATTTGTATGGTATTAATGTTAATTTATTCTGATAGATATTAAATAAGTTATTGTAGTTTGAATTTGTATAGCTTTATATTTATAATCATTCCTGTAATATACGTTGTATTTTATGGTAGGTTTATGCTTTATGAAGAATGGCTGAAATAAGTCCAATATTGCATGATCTTCATAAAAAGAGAATATGCTAAGAATGCGAAGGAGGTTTAAGAACGAGTGAATTTTTGAAATTAGAAGATTTTATTCAGCATTCAGATTTAAGTTATGAAGAGGTTATAGTCCAATTTTTACAGGATAACGGAATAAGGAAGGATTGATGATTTTGAATATGTAGGGAAATGTGATTCTGAGTGCCCGGAATGTGATGCGGAAAGATTTAGTGTCTGGCGTAAGGATATAGGACTCATCAAAGATAAAAACGCTTTTACTTTTGATTTGGATGCCGCTGATGAAACATTGGATTTTGCTCTATATTTTTGTAATAAATGCGGTAAGTGGACTACTTATATAGAGTAGTTAAATGTGAAGAGGCAAGAGAATCTATTCTACCTTTTCGCATTTATAGGTACTACGGTAAGATGTGACATAAATAATGGTCATATAGTATTGACTCTAACCCAAGGTTAGGATTTAAAATAGCATTGAAAGGGGGCGGAGTCTTGAAAATTAGTGAGTTCGCTAAAAGATCAGGAATAACTGTTAAAACACTGCTTCATTATGATAAGATTGGGCTGTTAAAGCCATCCTTCAAAACAGAAGCAGGTTATAGAATTTATTGTGATGAAGATTTTATCAAGCTGCAGCAGATTACTACACTAAAATTCATTGGATTATCACTTGAAGAAATAAAGCAGCTTATAAGTGAAAAAGGCACGAACATAGAAAGCATAATCAGTATTCAAAAAAAAGAGCTAGAGGAAAAAAAGAAGCATATCGATACAGTTATCACTGCACTAAATAAAGCCGAAAGGCAAGTTCAAAATAATAGTTTTTTGGATGTTCAGCAGCTTATAGAGATTATCAAGATGACAAATATGGAAACTAGAGTAAAGCAGAGATTTAATAAAGCAAGCAATAAATACATCACTGACAGTTATTATTGGAGAGCCAAAACAGCAGAATTAATAAATGAATTGGTTAAGCCTAATCCTGAGGATGTTATACTTGACTTAGGTTGCGGTACTGGAAAACAAATTATTCAGCTATCTCAAAATATAAAATTAGCAATAGGTGTGGATATCAGTGATGGGATGATTAGCCAAGCTAAAGAAAATGCCGCCAGAGAAGAGGCACATAATGTTGAACTTTATATAGGAACCTTTGAGGAACCTAATTTGAATGTAGATTTAAAGGAAAAGGGTGTTACAAAAATTATTTGCAACTACGCTCTGCACCATCTAACTACAATATATAAGCAAAAGGCCATAGAAAAGATGATTAATATATGTGGAGACAGCCTGCAAAGCATCGTTATTGGCGATTTGATGTTCTTTGAAAATCCTGATAATTATAAAGAAGAGTTCTCATCAGTAGGCTATGGATCAGAAGTGGATTTTCCATCTAGCATTGAAGAGCTGGTAAATTGCTTTTCAAACTCTGATTTCAAGGTTGAAGTACATAAATTACATCCCCTAGTAGGTGTTTTGGCTGCTAATAGGAATATTTAATAGCTTATTTATAAAAAAGGAGAGGAGTAAAAATGAGCGAGATATTTAAGCAAATACCCTTATACAGATTTCTAATGTTTTGCAATGCGGAAGATATGGATAAGACAGTATTGGATTGTGGAGCAGGAGGAGATTGTCCACCATTAAGTTTATTTTCAGAGTATGGCTACTCCACCCATGGTATAGAAATAAACAGCAGCCAATTGGAAGCAGCAAATAAATATGCAGATAAAAAAGGACAAAATCTAAATATTAATCGAGGGGATATGAGAAGCTTAGAATTTGAGGATGAGGCTTTTAGCTTTGTTTATTCTTACAATTCAGTATTCCATATGAGAAAAACAGAGGTTTCAGAAGCTATTGATGAAATGAAACGAGTATTAAAGAAAAATGGATTACTTTTTGTAAATTTTCTTACTACAAAGGACTTCCGCTGCGGAACGGGTGTAGATTTAGGGGAAAACCAATATGAACAAATGGATGATTTTCCTGTAATACATTCCTATTTTGCAGAGAGTGAACCGGACAAGTACTTTCAGGATATGGAGATATTGTACAAAGAAGATAGGGCACTAGAAAGAATATATGAAGGTAAGAAAATTAGACAGGGCTTCCAGGATTATATTGTTAGAAAGAGATAAAAAGAAGGGAAATATCTATGGATAGTTTGCATTTACCTAATAGGATTAAAAAACACCTTTTAAATATGGAGTATGAGCAAAACAATATTGGCTGCTCACAGGCAGCTGTATATAAATTTTTTTCGGAAGCAGAGGTATTATATTTAAAAGCTGAGCCAAAAGCAGGTGAGCTTGAAAGGGAATATAAAAATATGCTATGGCTGCAGGAAAGGCTTCCTGTACCTGAGATAATTGAATGGGTGCCAGAAAAGGATATGAATTATCTTTTGATTTCGGAAATTGGCGGTAAGATGCTATGTGATGATTATTACCTAAAAAATCCTGCTTTAGCAGTTTCTTTGCTTGCAAAGGGCATTAATTTGCTGAAATCCGTGAATATTAAGGATTGCCCTGCACATAATAACTTACATAAGAAACTGAAGGATGCTGCTGAGAATATTAGACTTAACAGGGTGGATATGAGTGACTGGGAAGCAAGCAGCAATGGCTTTTCATCCCCGCAGGAATTGCTTAACTTTCTAAATAGTAACATACCTGAAAATGAAGAGCTGGTTTTTACTCACGGTGATTATTGCCTTCCCAACATTTTTGCTGACGATGAACAGATAACAGGATTTATTGATATTGGACGTGCAGGAGTAGCAGATTTGTGGCAGGATGTGGCACTCTGTATTCGTTCCTTAAGACATAACTTTAAAACAAAGAAGTATGATGCTTTGTTATTAGAGCAGATAGGCATCCAACTAAATAAAGAAAAATTAGATTATTATATTTTGTTGGATGAGTTGTTTTAATTTCGGATAATTGGCAAAAAGCCAATGTAATTTGATTTTTATGATTATTAGAGACATAATATATAGAAATATCGTATTAATACATGACAGGGGAGTTACTAAACTAAAAATTCTCTGGCTACAGAAAAAATAAATCATAATTGCATTGGGGGTTGATGGGGTATGAAGAAAAAATATATAATTTTTCCTATAATTGCTATACTTATATTATTAGGCTTTATTGCGGATAATGGATATAAAAAAGCTGAAGAGAAGGATATAACTAAAGTTAGCTCTAAAATTAACTCCCTTAAGCCTTTAAATTTTAATAAAAAGATAGATATTAATAATGTAAAAGTAGTGGCCCATAGAGCGCTTGGCTTTGGAGGAGTGGAAAATTCTCTTGAAGCAATTCAAAACTCCATAAATAATAAAGTGGGCCGTGCGGAAATAGATGTGCAGGAAACTAAGGATGGAGTAGTAGTGCTGCTGCATGATAGAAATCTAAAAAGACTCACTGGCTTAAATAAGTATGTGGATCAAGTAACCTATAAGCAGATTGAGAAACTAAACCTAGCGGCAACTTCACCAGGAAATGGCATAGAAAGGATTCCTACCTTAGATTCAGTAATTAAAGCAAGTTATGGCAAGCAGAATTTGATAATAGAAATAAAGCCCAACGGAAACATTAAGGATCTCACTAAAAATGTGGTGAATATTATTGATAAGGATAATTTTGTGGATCAATGCAAGGTTCATTCTTTAAATTACGATATATTGCTATATGTTAAGAGATTAAATCCTCACATTCAGACTGGGTATATTGTAAGTCAGCCTACGCGAAATTTATCCTCACTAAAGGTGGATTTTTATAGCATACAAAAAAATATAGTGAATAAGAAGCTGGTAGATGATATACACAGTAATAACAAAGAAATATATGCGTGGTCTGTAGATAGGCCAGATGAAATAGATAATATGCTTAAATTAAATGTAGATGGAATAATCTCTGACAAACCTCAGCTATTGCTAAATATGAGAAATGAGAAAAAACCTCAAATTGCCCAATAGAAATTTTGCAGCTTGCATTTTATTTTACAGCTGCTATACACCACTTTTCATTTTCCTTCATAACTGAAAGTGTTTCTTCCTGAAAACTATTGTCCACTGAAGTTCGCCAGTGTAATTTGATCTTTATAGCATAGGAAGAAGCACTTATTTTGTAACCGTCAAAAATTCTCCGTATACAAATTTCTAATAAATTTTGATAAACTAAATCCAGTAGAAAGCATGTATCATCACCGCTTCGCTATTGGATTTAAGCTAGTTC
>NZ_JACTOJ010000051.1:0-13338 GCF_032335695.1 Clostridium sp. 19966 | reverse complement strand
AGAACTAGCTTAAATCCAATAGCGAAGCGGTGATGATACATGCTTTCTACTGGATTTAGTTTATCAAAATTTATTAGAAATTTGTATACGGAGAATTTTTGACGGTTACATTATTACATTTCACTTACCTATCTTTAAATAATTATTACATACTAATCCATTCTGGATTTCATTTAGTACTGACGTAAATAAAAATATCATATCGTCATATGTTTTTATATCTTCCATCAATTTTAAATTTAACATATAATCATCACTTGAATTTTTTAATTTACTGATTATATTATTATCTACTTCTGTCAAAAACTCTTCTATGTCTTCATTCCACATATTAAATTTATCAATATCTAGATTTCTATTTTTAGCTACATAATTAATTATTGCTCCAACTCTTACTAATAAGTCCCCACTAATTTTTAATTTATTAAATACTTTAAAGAAATTCCTAGATAGTGGTGGTCTTACCTTATTTATAGAACCATTATAGGAATGTGATGCTCCCGTTCCAAATAAATATACTCTTTTTCTATTCATTTTCTAAACTCTTTATATTTATTACTCTTAATTATAATCCTTCGCTATTTTTATATCTTACAAATCGCAATTCTCTCTTTCTCAGTTCTATATCAAGTTCAATATAATACTTGCATCTCTTTATCGTTTGATGTGCACTTCTACTTTATCTTCGAGTTCATCTATATATCACTATATAGGTTATCATTTAGAAATTTCATTCTTTAATGATTTATCTATCAGACCTCCCCAGGTAAGAATTTCAACCTTGGGCTAGCGGTTCCAACTATCAAACCCACAGTGAACTTTCACCGCCAATTTGACGCCCATGCTGGGCGCACATAAAAAAAAGCCATTCACATTTCTGTGGATGGCTTTCCTGTTAGCAGTATATTAAGGATTTACAAAAGTAAACTCTACTGGATTTCTGTCCACTAGCCTTGAATAATTATATTTAGGATATCCAACCATAACAGCACCAGTGATTTTCTTATTATTAGGAATATTAAATAATTCAATTAATGGTGAATTATCCTTCATCGCAATTCTTTCAAACATTCCAGCCCAACAGGATCCTAATCCTAGTGTAGGGGCATATAGTTCCAAATATGCTAAGGAAAGAATAGAATTTTCTCTTCCTCGTGGAAAATCTGAATTAGATATTGCTAGGACAAGGCTTGGTGCGCCTCTCAAAATTGTGTCAACACCTGTTTCACGATATGGCTTCGTAAAGTTACTTGATACATTGTTCTTTTCAAATTCTTCAATGACAAGTTTAACAGCCTTATCAAGTATTTTTCTATCATCAATGATAACAAAGGATATTCCTTGAAGATTATGCCCACTAGGAGCAAAATGCGCAACATTTACAAGAGATATTAATTTTTCTCTTGGCACAGGAGTTTCTTTATACGAACGAATAGCGCGCCTTGAACGAAGAAAGTTCTCCGCCTCTTCAGGCTTTAGTTTTGGAAATTTTTTTGAACTGATTTAATTGGATAAAGGCGCTTTTACATTATCCATTGCTTCTCTTGGGCATATAGCTACACAATGGCCACAGGCAATGCACTCCTCGGAGCAAACTTCTTCAGGACCATTTTCTCCAAGTCTTATTACATGTTCTGGGCACTCATTTACGCATAAACCACATTTGATACATTTTTCTCGATTTACAGTTATCAAATTCATTTTTATCTTCTCCTTTATTTTAAATCATTTTAAAAATTACAGATGTACTCGTTCATTTTTAGAGGTAAATGTATTTGAAGCCTTAGTACTGATTTTCCCATTTAAAGGATTATTAGTAGCCAAATAATAAATAAAAGCTAGTGAAAGCACAATACAACTTGCAATTGTAATTCCAATAACATTAAATGAATGATATACAGAGGTACTTATCCATGAACCAAGGGATCCTCCTAGGTAATATCCCACCATGTAAAGAGAATTTAATCGGCTATGATTTTGTGGATTAAGCTTATAAATTCGTCCTTGGTTTAGGGACATATTCATTCTTGAACCAACATCTAAAGTAAAGGTTATAATAATTATTATTATAAGTTTAGACCAGCCTACGCCTAAGATTAAAAAAGAAATAAACATGATGGCTAAAGCAAGAAGGTTCCATAAGCTTACATTTTTGCTGTTTGTAAGTTTTCCTGAGAAGCCAGCTGCTAATGCGCCTGCTATCCCTAAGAAACCAAAGAGTCCAACTATGGCACTTCCATAATTATATGGATGACCTTCTAAAACAAAGGACAAGGAAACCCAGAAAATATTGAATGCACAAAATGCAGCAGCACCAAAAACTATTGTTTCTCTTAATGTCTTCTCTTTTTTTAATAATGGCGGCAAGGATAATATGATATTTTTATATGAATTTTCTTTTTTTACATTATCATTTGGAAGAGAATAATATAAGTATACTGCAAAAATCAATAAAACTATTGCTGCAGATTCATGAACTGCTCTCCATCCCAGTAATTGGCCAACAACTCCGCCTAATACTCTGCCGAGTAGAACTCCAAGAAATACTCCAGTTAATAGGTGACCAACTATTATACCTCGTTTTTCTGAAGAAATATTTGAGGAAACAAATGGGATTATAAGCTGTGCTGAAACACTGGAAAGACCCATAAAAAATCCTACAATTACTATTAAATTAAAGGTAGATACTAAAGTCATTAAATATAACAATGCAGCTGAACAAATAATACTTAAAATGATTAACAGTTTTCTGCTATACCTATCTCCTAATGGAACAACAAACAATAATCCCATGGTATAGCCTATCTGTATAGCTGTTACAAGCTTACCAGATGATGAAATGGATATAAAAAAGTCATGGGATATATTGGTTAATAAGACCTGATCGTAGTACAAATTAGCTACTATAATTGCGCAAATAATTAATAAGATTAATAATAATTTGTTTGAAAAATTTCTGTTTTTCAAATCTCTATTCATTTTCACATCTTCCTCTCTATAAGTTATGAATATAGTGTATAATGAAATCATTATTTTAAATAGACGCTAAGTTATCCTATGATTAATAATGCTATGTTTATAGGCTGTGAAGCAATTTGTAAAATGACTTTGTAAATTGTTCATATCATCCTTTATAATTGACTATGTTTTAAAAGGATGTTGATAAAGGCGTTTTTCGTCTGGCATGGTTTCTTTCAGAACCCATGTGAGTAACTCTAGGGGCTGCTTTGTTATAATCGGCTACCAATTTTATTGTGCCCCTCCATGGCGCTAAAATTGCTTTGCCCGTCCTGTGCAAAATTACGCCAATTATAAGTCGCAATCCCTAAGAGTTCCTAGAACTCAAACGATAATATCAACATTTTAAAACATAGCCTCCCGTACTGAAGGAAATTTTAAATCAGCGTAAAAATCAACACTGATTTAAAACAGAACCTTATAATTAAATATAACTAGGAGAGATTGTAATGATATCTAAAAGCAAGGAACTCGGATTATTTTTAAAAAAGAAAAGATCTACATTGAGACCAGAACAATTTGGACTCAAATTCAATAAAAAGAGAAGGGTAGAAGGGCTAAAAAGGGAAGAAGTTGCGGATTTAGCTGGAGTAAGTATTGACTGGTATGTGCGCATTGAACAAGGTCAAGATGTTAATCCATCGATAGATGTGCTACTCTCTTTGAGTAGAGTTTTTCAATTAAATAGTGAAGAAAAAAGATACTTATTTGATTTGTCAGATAAAAAATTGCCCATGGAACACTCTGCTCCAGCTGCCATTTCGAATACATTACAAAAATTCTTAGATAGTCAAAATCCTAATATAGCTTATGTCACCGATAGCAAATCCACAATAATTGGATGGAACCAGGCAGCTCTAAAGGTATATGGCAATTATGCAGAAATGAATGAAAAAGAAAGGAATTCCGTTTGGAGAGCTTTTAATGATAATTATCTAAAGGAACTACTAGATAATTGGGAGGGACATTCTAAATTACGCGTTGAACAATTGAGGGCAAATTATAAATATTATGAAAATGATACTAAAATAAATGAAATTATAAATGAATTAAATGAAAAAAATCCTCTATTTAACAAATGGTGGAACAACCAAGGTATTATGGGAACGCCAGAAGGGCAAAAGCTTTTACATCACCCTTTAGTAGGAAGCTTATACCTAAGCTATATTTCATTTAAATCTACAGAAATAGAGGGAGCAAGCGTTACCATCCAAATGCCTATAGATGATTATACCAAAAATAAATTAAAGCAGCTTATGTTAGAATAAATGAATTATTCATGTTTTGCCTCTCCATAGTGAAATAATCTTATTTGGTTAATCTAACAAAATTCTCCGTATCACATAGCTTACTAAACTCACCTTTTTCAATTATTTCTCTATTATCCATAAAGATAACTTCATCAAAGTTATCAAGTCCGTCCTGTATATCATGTGTAGTCATTATAATAGTCTTTTCCTTAAGCTTTAAAGGCTCCTCCAACAACATCTTATATAACTTTTTATCCATCCCAGTAAAAGGTTCATCAAGTATAAGAACAGGAGTATCTTGTACTAATTAGGTCTCACATATAACTGAATAGTTGCCAAAGTCTTTCTATATTGATTGGGTGTATATCCATAAGCATCTACAAAAGCCCTTGTAAAACTTTCTTGACAGGAAAATCCATACTTTAACGCTATATCCAGAAGTCTATCCTGTGTATTTTTCACTTCTATTGCAGCAAGAGTTAATCTACGCTTTTGAAGGCCTTTTCAAATATTATATACCTGAAATGGCTGCACCTTCAATTAATACTACAAATTAAACCGTTTCAAGTTATAGCTACAAAAACAGTGGACAGTCCTATATCTTAAAATGCAGAACAGTCCCCTGTAATATACAGTATTTCCAACGCCCTCATCGAAATCGCAGTCATTTGTGATACGGTTCTCCGTATCGGTTGTAAGGGATAACATTTTTATATAATAGTAAAACCTATGTTAATTTTATTATATAAACATAGGCATCCTACTGACTAACTATAATATATTAAATTAAATCATTTACTACATCTTGATTGGTTATTTTCAAGTTATTTGGCAACTCATCTCTTTGTGATGATATCGCTAAATAATACTTTTCTGGGTCTCTAGTTCTCTGACCTTATTTAGATACATTAACTTCTATTATTTTCCACATATCTCTACAGGACTTATCTTAAAAATTGTTTTACAAAGGTAGTAAATGAACTTTGAAGTTCCTTTGCATAACTATTATCATAGCCATTTTCAAAATATGTCTGTAAAGCATTATTAAAGCTATTTTGAAATGCATTAGCACTAGAAATATCTAAATTTTTAAGCTGTTTATATGCTTCATTAGAATACTCTGTGTCTATGTCTTTGTTTGCACTGCTTTCTTGATTATAAATATGCTTGTTATACTCTTGTAACAGAAGTGTCCCAGCAGAATTTGTCATGTCATGCACCGCAACATAAGAGACTTCTGAATTTCCTAGTGCTGCCTTATAAGCATCAACTGTATTGCTTGTATTTGAAACTGCAAACGAATCATTAAGAACCTCTCCAGCAGAAACTATATCTTTATAGGTGAAGCTTGTTCCAGAAATATCTGCTGTCGCAGTTATCTTACCTTGGCTATAGTCTTCAAACTTCTTTGCAATATCTTCTACACTTTCATTAGAATAGTCAATATTATTATCTTGTTTAAACTGACTATATACGGAGAAAAGTTGCTTCTCCATATCTACAAGTGAATTGCTGATAGACGTTTCATTAGGGTCATTAATAGATTTAGCACCGTTAAAAAATGTATTTAGACTGTTAGCTTGTGCATCAATGTTTTCGCCTGTAGCTTTAGAATAGTATTGGTTAAGGTTTTGCAATTCTGCTTTTTCCTTAGTTTGCTGCTGTTTAGTATAGCCATCTATATCGCTAATTCCTTGTTCTTTTGCTCGTTTTGCTATATTATCACTTGAATAGGTATCTTGAATCTCTGTTTTTGCCTTATCATAGGCTACTATGGATTCTGCAAGATAATTTCCATCACCTGTAGGTACATCTGTCAAATTGTTAGCTGCACTATGAATGTTCTGATTTTGAAGCCCTGAAAGATAAGTATTCATACAATCTGCAATTGGTGTTGAATATCCATCATATTGATGTAATACTGCTTCATATTGACTTTGCATCTTTTGATTTTCAGCTTGTACTTTATCAGACTCCTCATCGTACTCAGCTAATGTTTCTCTGTTTTGGGGAATATTATTGCTTACTGGTTCATAGGCAGAAAACGAAGTATCAAGGTCATCAAAGATTTTTTGCTGAGAAGACTCCCCTCTATTACTTAAAGAGAAAACACCAGAGTATGTATCTGTTGAAGAACTAGGTCCATTCATTTCTCCTTTGCTATTATAGGTAACAAATTCATTTTCTCCAGTATTATAATCATATCGCACTATAGCATCTTCCACGTAAATTTTACTTTTATCAAAATTAGCTGCTGGTATTGTGTCTTCTCCCGCTACAACCTCTGTGAGTTTTCCTGTTGCTGGATCAATGTGTAAACATCCAATAGGTCCTTTAGCATACTCACAAGAATTATCAGGTGGTTGCTTAATAGTTATATTATTATTATTTGAATATACCGTTGACGGCCCAATAGAATTAATTGACATACTATTACCTCCAAAATTATTTTTATTAATATATATTATCGTATATAAAATTCAACTTTATAAGGTTATTAGAAAAATTAGTATAATATACAAATTATTTTATTAGTTTCAATTGATTCTTATTTAGCTATAATATACAATTAAAATAAATATATTTTTCAAATAAAAGGAAGGATGTTTAGTATGAAAAGTCTCAGCAAAAGCTAGCTTCTCTCATTAATTCCAATGCTAATAAAAATTCATCAATTCAAAAATCAAACAAACTATCACTTACATCTAAACTTATACGATGCGTGCAAATGATAGCTCATCTAGCAGTTCTCAGCCCACTGTTGGTTACGAAATCTTAGTGGACAATCCCAGTAGTGAGGTAAATGGTAATCCAACAATTCAAAGTAAAATAGATGTTATCGCATCTGCTAATTCAGATGGATCAAATTCATATGAAGCTCAAAACTTGGCTAAAGATATCTCAATTCCAGTTTAATACACCTGCACAATATGTCCCAATGATACGAGCTGAAAACTCCTCTAATGTTTGGTCAAGTCCTGTTTATCCAGATTTTGATATCGAACCAGCTAGTGGAAGTCGTCCAACTGCCAGCTTTAATCATGCTTTAACATCTTTAGTTCCTAAAAACTTAACTTTCAATGTAAGTTGGACAAGTTCTCAGTCTCAAAATAGCTCCTCTACTTTAAAGAATTCCGAAACATTAGTATTAAATACTGCTTCTCTAAATGACGACCAAGTATATGATAAACCTGCAAACTCTACTACAGACTTTTCAAATTGTACTCAAGATGTTTCAACATCAGATATAGGCACATACTATGTTCTTACAAGTGTAGAAGATTCCAATGGCTATTGGTCAGGTTGGAAGGCTTCTCAGGTTCAGATTGAAGATTCATCCGTTAAAATTATAAATCCAGTTGTAAGTGGCGATGAAGGCACTGTAAGGTGGAATATGGGCTCATATCCAAGCTATACTATCTTAGTTTATAGTATTTCTAAAAATCAAAAAATTACTATAGGAATAAATTGCCATAGTAATTTCCAATTCTATTTAGCTATTAATTTTATATTTTACACAAACTTATGGACGTTCTCGTACAAAGGGGTTCTCCTTCATTTATGATACGGTTCTCCGTAACAGGTATAACGTAAATTTTTTTATGAACCATTAATTGATAATCATAAATATTTTTTGCAAGATTCAACAAATCCTTTGATACGTGAAATATATCCAAATGGCTCATCAGGGGCAAATTCTATCGAAGCTAAGAAAACTGTTAGCTCAAGATCAAATAACAACTCAGTAGCATCAAATTCATCCTTAGTAATATTATATTTCTTCAATACATCTATTTCATTAAGATTCCAACCACCATATTTTCTTATACCATAATCAAAATTATAGAAAGGTACTGCTAGCGAAAGACCAAAATCAATTATAGCTCTAACTTTCCTCTCTCCCGCTGAGTTAATAACAATCACATTATGTGTTCCTAAATCTCTATGATCAAAAGAAGCCGGCACATTTGTCGAAAGCTTTAAAGCACAAGATTCAGTAGCCCTTGAAATCAGTAAAAGCTCATCTTCTGTAAAAATGCTAAGTTGTCTAGCATCTTCAATTAATATTTCACTTATTGATAAATATGCTTCTCTCCAAGTATTATATTTACCTATGATGCTATTTTCATAAATATCGCCATAATATGAAAAACTAATATCTCTCATTTTTTCAATGATATCCTCTATCTCATTAGAAATATTATACTTTTCATTTTCATTCAAGTCATTCCATGTTTCTCTAAGTAGCTCTCCTTCAATAAATTCTTCCAATACATATTTAGCATCTATGTCTTGTTTAGTAAAATCATATTGTATTATTTTTTTGCAAGGTATTCCTGCCTTGTGCATTAATTTAATGCCTTCTACCTCACGTTCAATTTGACCACATCGTGTCCTAGGTATTATAGTAGCGTTCTCACACTTTAAGAAAAATTTATTGTCAGGATTTTTAGTAACAAGATAATAACAAGTATTATTTGCACCTATGCCATAAGGTTCTATAACTTCCAACTTACATTTTTCACCTTGTGATTTTTTAAGTAACTTTTCAACTCTGCCTATAAATTCCTCTGATATTTCTAAACTCATAAATTATCTCCTTTTATTCTTTATTCTATTCATGCCAATGTATTACCATAATTATTTAAATAGAAATTTACAATTATGGCATGTGATGCAAGACCTTAAAATCCAGTTAATATTTTAATAAGTCTTTTTTATAACAGGTATCCAAATCTCACATCGACATCCTGTATCATTATTACCATAATACCTCTCCATTTCAGGAGCATCAGCATGTTCATAATTTGATGAAGGAAACCATTCTGACCCAATTCTTCTCCACATTTCATGAATATCTTCATCACTATTATTCTCAACCTCAAAAATTGCCCATGTTAAAGATGGAATTTCTAGTACTCTAAACTCTGTTAGTATATTTGTATTTGTATCAGTAAAATCACAACCTATCATATACCGCATAGAACCATCTTGAGGATTATGATTGAAAAGAACACCAACATCCAAAATCCCATTTTCAGGTTTTCCAGCATTTCTGATTATTTTTGCACTTGTACCATCAGAAATACATTTTTCATAAAATTCAGGAATTTCACTAAAACATCTACCATCAATGACATTTGTCTTGAAATCCTTACCGAATATTTTAAAAGGTTCTTTTTCAGTAATTTTATAATTCATCTCTTTATCACCTTTCAAAGTAATTTGAATTGATAGACGATTAAAAGACTTTATTTTAGCACCTGACTCACGCGCAGCCGACGGAGTTATCCCATGAAGTCTTTGAAAAGCTTTTGTAAAAGCTTCTGATGTTCCATAACCATACTTAATGGCGATGTCCGTAATCTTTTCCTTTGAAAGCGATAGTTCCTGTGCTGCAAGAGTTAATCTCCTCTTTCTTATATATTCTCCAACTGTAAAACCTGTCAACATGCTAAACATACGCTGAAAATGGTATGTTGATGAATAAGCGCATTGAGCTATCTTATCATAGTTAATTTCCTCCAAAATATTAACTTCCATATAATTAATAGCGTTTTGCATACTATTTATCCAATCCATATGTATCCTCCATATTTTGATAATAACATTTATATGTACTATCTGCCTGTTTTATATTGCTAATAAATGTCCTATTTATAATGTTGTGATATAATTTCTAAAACTAAAAATCTGCTTAATCCTAGTAATATCACTAAATTCAAGTAAAGTCTACGTCATTTGTGATACGGTTCTCCGTAACATGTATAACGTAGACTTATCAGAGCAAAGACTATACAATTTTTTCATAAGGTAGCTTAATTGTATCATATATGTATAGTGCCTCTAAAATACTCACATCATGCTGTTTAAAAAATATAAACTTTCCATCACATACCTCACAAGCAAAAATGAGCTGTTCTTCATTTTCATCGATGTACTTTAATTTAAATTTTGTACCTTTATATTCTTGAATCCAAAGCCGGTCAACAAAAATATTGCCATCCTGACAACCTATATTAAATTCTCCACCAGTGTACTTGCATTTATATCTACCCTCAATTTTTTTAAGCAAATCTAAACTTCTTATATCCCCTTTAGCTATCGGTATAATTTCTATCGGTACATTTGTGAAAAATAAAATACCTTTAATCCCTTCTAATATTTTTGATATTGCGATAGTATCATTGTTTCCTAATAATATAACTGCATAATCGTTTTTTAAATCAACCCACACATTAAATATATATCCGCTTATTAATCCATTCGCACATATTTCATTGGCTTGTTCATCCTTCATAAAACATCCATATCCCACCCAAGCATCCATGTACCAAATATATCCATATGGTGTCATCATCTTTTTTAAAGCCTCAGTAGTAATAATTTTATAATTTAGCAATGCCTTAATCCATTTCAGTATATCTTCAGCAGTAGAATAAAGGAATCCACTTCCATAAGCTCCACTCATGTCATAATAGTCAGCATTTATTATCCCTTGCCCTGAATAAGAATATCCCTGTGCAAGTTCTAAAATTATATCTTCGTTTCTTGACACTCCTGTATTTTCAAGTCCCGCTGGTTTAAATATGTATTCATGATAAAATGCTTCAATATCCATCCCTGATACGATTTCAACTATCTTAGCTAATAAAACATAATTGGTGTTACTATATTCAGCTCTATCCCCTACTTTGAAATCCAACTCTCTTTTATTTATCCTATCTATAATAATATCAAATGTTATAGATTCACTAATTCTATATTCTTCAAAATTAGTATGTTCAGGTATGCCTGATGTGTGTGAAAGAAGATGATGTATTGTTATGCCTTCTGAATGCATATACTCCGGAATATACTTTTTAATATTATCCTCAAGTTCTATTTGTCCACTTTCATAGAGTTTAAGTATTGCTGCAGCTGTAAATTGCTTTGTATAACTGCCAATTTTATATTTTGTATTTACTTCATTCATTATTTTATACTGCACATTAGCATAGCCATAAGGTCTTTGAAGAAGAATATTGTCCTTTTTACAAACAAGTACTGTTCCAGAAAATCTATCGGCCTTAGACCAAGAATCCATATATTGTGCTAGTTTATCTTTTATTGCTTTCAAAATTA
Source organism: Clostridium sp. 19966 (assembly GCF_032335695.1). NCBI lineage: Bacteria > Bacillati > Bacillota > Clostridia > Eubacteriales > Clostridiaceae > Clostridium > Clostridium sp. 19966. Next base: position 1,945 of record NZ_JACTOJ010000051.1, on the reverse strand, counting down.
TCTCTCCTCTACTTTAACTTGAGATAAATTATAATATGTTTGTCCTATTTTTAATTGTAAAAAACGGACTATTTTATTCTTTTCCCATATATTTTAAATACTCAGAAGGCGTCATACTGCTTAAGTCATAAAAATCATGGATAAAATGAGATTCATCATAATATCCAAATTCTAAAGCAATATCCACTATTTTAGCTGATTTTTTTAAGTTAATTGTTCTAATTACATTTTGAAATCTTATTATTTTTAAAAAGGTTTTTGTATTTATCCCAACACGATTATAAATAATTCTTCTTAATTGTTTCTCGCTCAATATTTCTTGTTGTGTGATATCTTTTATTTTAATTGTCCCTTTAGAGTTGTAAATATGATAAAGTATATTTTGAAAATCATTCTCCCAAGGTATTGCTTCTCTTTTTATCGATGTGAAATATTGATTAGCATAATTAATTTTCTCATAAACATTATGAATTCTACTTAATTCTCTTTTAAGTTCAACAAAAACAGCTTGTCCTAGAGAGTCAACTAACTCCATTTTATCTGTAAATCTATCTGAACTCTCTTTTATAAAAGCTTGTAATCCCCCAGGATAAAATCTAATACCAAAGGTTTTTATATTATTATGTTCCATATCTACAATGGAGCATTTACTCATTGTTCCAACTAATATATCACGACAGCTAGCTCCATTCTTATCAGTTCCAAATAATATATCAATACAGCCATCAGGTATTACTATTTCATTTTTAAGTAAATCCATTTTATATATTGAGGTATCTGTTAATAAAGGCGAAACCCAATAGCAACATATATATTTTTTAAGATTTTCAGCAGGCTTAAATTCTAAATATAACCCACCATGAGAATTAATAATATTTGATTGCATCTGAACAGGTTTAAAATCTAGATTATCCATAATGTTCCCCATCATTTTGATATAATATTATTTCGTATATTATATCAAATTTTTCAACTTATTGGAATTCCACAATTATTTAGTTTACGATATAGTTTTATAATCTATGATTCCCATTAACACTAGTCATATCAAGACTTCAAAAAAAAATACACGTTATTTGTGATACGGTTCTCCGTAACGGGTATAGCGTAGACTTTTTATTGCTTCAAAATCAGAATTATAGTTATATCACACTTGTATATATTCCTCCATTAATAATAGTGTTTACTTTTGAAGGTTGCTTTATATCATTTGATAATTCTATCCACAATTTAAGTAAAAAACAAAAACCCTCGGAATTACTCCAAAGGGTTGTATTTACGATAAAATTATCAAATTGGTATTTTTTTACATATGATTTAGTAGAAAAACTCTAAAATATCATATTCTCATTTAATATAATGATGATATTCTATTGTAAAAACACAATATTGTCAAGTAATATTTAGGAAATCTATAAAAATATCTCTTTAACTTGGAACAAATATATTATAAGCAATAGAAGGCAATAAATGTACGTTATCGAACATTTCTTTTGATATGAAGCTACGTTAAACTTTATAAGACAACACCAATATTAAAGACTTATAAAACATAAGCTTATATATTATTAAAAAGGAGAAACGATAATGAATTTTAATTTATTTAAAAATCGAAATTTTCTACTCTATTCATTAGGACAAGGAATTTCTAATTTAGGGAGCACTATGACCTTCTATGCATTATCACTTTATGTATTAGGTCATACGAAATCATCAAGCATGTTTGCTTTTATTTTATCCGCCAAATATATTCCTCAAATTTTCTTGTATCCTTTTTCAGGTGTTATTGTTGATAAACTAGAACGTAAAAAATTACTTATATTTTTCGACGGGTTTAGAGGTTTATTTTTATTATTAATGCTATTTATGATTTATGTAAATGGAGAAATTAGTTTATTAATGATATATTCTATTGTATTTACATATGCAATTGTAGATACTTTTT
>NZ_JACTOJ010000050.1:0-13482 GCF_032335695.1 Clostridium sp. 19966 | reverse complement strand
ATGTTTTAAAATGTTGATATTATCGTTTGAGTTCTAGGAACTCTTAGGGATTGCGACTTATAATTGGCGTAATTTTGCCCAGGACGGGCAAAGCAATTTTAGCGCCACGGATGGCGCATTAAAATTGGTAGCCAATTATAACAAAGCAGCCCTTAGAGTTCATTTACGAAAAATGTCTTTATCAACATCCTTTTAAAACATAGCCTATTTTTTAAATTTTTACACATAAGAATATCTCATATGGATGTCTTTATAAATATGACCCTAAATCAAATTTAATTATAATTTATCATAGTAAGACTTTAATTCATCAACAATATCTTTATCGATGTAATAACAAGAAAGAGAACCGTTATTAGCGTAGTTTACAGTAGAACTTAAAAAGGCAAAATTTAACACTTTACCATCTGAATAGGTTATACGCACGCCGCATCCCATTCCAAAATAATCTTCTTTGCATATTCCCTTAATTTTTACTGTATTAATTAGAGCTTCTATCTTTTTAATGTCATTTTCATCCTTAACTATTTTGTATCCACCACTTAATCCATGAAGCTCAATTTTTTTTATGTTCTCCGTTTTAATTGGCAAGGGATTGCTGTCTTTTTTTGAAGCACAACCACAGAAGAGTATCGCAATACAGAGAGAAATAAATAATAACTTTTTTAATTTTATAATAATGAACTCCTTTCAAAATAAAATTTGTAATCGATTAACAATTTAATATTAACATAAATTCAATTATTTAACTGTAAATTTGGGGATTTTATTTAATTTTTAGTGTTTCTTATTTGGTTTTTATAAATAATAGTCTAAATTAGAGTTTATTATAGTAAGCATCCTTTCGTAAATATGATTATTTTCCTCATAGTCCTTTATTATAAATAAAAAAACTCGATACTCCCAGTTTTACTTGGTATATCGAGTTTTATAGCTTAGTATTATCTTTTTAATCTCAATGGAAGTTCTAACTTTATTTAATCATTACACCTATCTTACTTCGCTTCCTGTTGGAAGTTCTCCAGGTATAGTAACTGTAAACAGCTGTGAATCATCATCATTTGCTGCTGCAAGTATCATTCCCTGTGATAATTCTCCTCTTAGTTTTACTGGCTTAAGATTTGCCACTAGGACGATGCTCTTTCCAATTAAATCTTCAGGCTTGTAGTACTGTGCTATGCCAGAAACTACCTGTCTTTCTTCTCCGCCTAAATCTACCTTTAGTTTTAAAAGCTTCTTAGCTCCTTTGATTGGTTCGCAAGCAATAACCTTAGCCACTCTCAAATCTAGTTTTTCGAAATCTTCTATGGTTATTTCTTCTTTTATAGGCTTCATAGCAGGTTTATTAGCTTCCTCTAAAGCCTTCTTTTGAGCTTCTCTTATAGCATCAAGCTCCGCAAGCTTTGCATCCACATCTATTCTTGGGAATATGGGTTCTCCCTTATTAACTTTGGTACCAGCTCTGGTTCCGTCAAAAGCAGATAAAGATTCCCAAGTAGACAGCTCTATATTTAACTGCTCATTTATCTTCTTAGCCGTAGTTGGCAAGAATGGAGAAACTAAGGCTGCTACAAATCTTAGAGCTTCTACTAAATTATAGAGCACTGTACCAAGCCTTTCCCTTTTAGCTTCATCCTTTGCAAGTATCCATGGAGCGGTTTCATCAATATATTTGTTAGCTCTTCCAACTAAATCCCAAATAATATCAAGAGCTTCTGGTATCCTAAGTTTGTCTATAGCCTTATCTACCTCTAAAGGTGTCTTTAAAGCTAAAGCTATAAGCTCATTATCTAGCTCTTCCTTTGATGTAGGAGCAGGTATTATGCCTTCGAAATATTTATCTATCATAGCTACTGTTCTTGATACTAAATTTCCAAGATCGTTAGCCAGATGAGAATTTATTTTCTTTATAAATATTTCATTATTGAATAGTCCATCAGCCCCAAAAGGAATCTCGCTTAGCAGATAATATCTTACTGCGTCCACTCCGAAGTTATTTACTAAAACCACTGGATCTACCACATTTCCCTTGGATTTGGACATCTTTCCTCCATCTACTAGCAGCCAGCCGTGACCAAATACCTGTTTAGGGAGCTCAAGTCCTAAAGCCATAAGCATTATTGGCCAGTAAATTGTATGGAATCTTATAATATCTTTTCCTACAAGATGTACATCTGCAGGCCAGTATTTTTCAAAATCATTGTGTGCATCATTGCCGTAGCCCAAAGCAGTTATGTAGTTTGAAAGAGCATCTATCCAAACATAGATAACATGGCCAGGATCAAACTCCACTGGAATTCCCCAATTGAAGGAGCTTCTTGAAATACATAAATCCTGAAGCCCTGGCTTTAAGAAATTATTAAGCATCTCATTCTTTCTAGATTCTGGCTGAATGAAATCAGGGTGACTTTCTATATATTCTATAAGTCTATCTGCGTACTTGCTCATTTTAAAGAAGTAAGCCTCTTCCTTTGCCTTTTCTACTGGTCTTCCGCAGTCAGGACACTTTCCATCCACAAGCTGAGTTTCAGTCCAGAAGGATTCACAAGGTGTACAGTACAAGCCTTCATAAGCACTCTTATAAATATCTCCCTGCTTATAGAGTCTATTTACTATATCTTGAACAGCTTTTACGTGATATTCATCAGTAGTTCTAATGAATCTGTCGTAGCTTATATCCATAAGCTTCCACAAATCCTTTATGCCAGCTACTATTTCATCTACATATTCCTTTGGAGTAACTCCCTTTTGTTCTGCTATTCTCTGAATTTTTTGACCATGTTCGTCTGTTCCAGTCAGAAGCATTACATCGTAGCCTGTTAATCTTTTATATCTTGCTAAAGCATCTGCTGCCACGGTTGTATAAGTGTTACCTATATGCAGATTTGCAGATGGATAATAAATTGGTGTTGTAATATAATATGGTTTTTTACTCATTTTTTCTCCTCCAATGTATCTTTATATGAAACGAAGGCTAAGCCTTCGCTTTAATAGCTAATTTATTAGTCTCTTCCTCTATTCTTTTCTTATCAATTCTATCAAATAATATTTCTACATTATTTACTTTAGTATTTGCTTCAGGCTCAATATAATCCCACTTAGCATTTTCTATCCCTAGAAAGCCCCTTATTTTTTCTGAGCTAAAGGGCAAAAATGGCTCCAGGAGATTTGAAAGATTGCTTATGATTAAAATACAGTTGTAAATAGTATCACTGCATATTTTTTCATTTTCCTTTATTGTAATCCAAGGTCTATTTTCATCGAAGTACTTGTTTGAAGCCCTTACAAATTCAAATATTTTCTCTAGCGCCCCTTTTAAATTTGCATTCTCTATATCCTCTCCAATTATACCATAAAGCTCTTTAAGCTTTAATTTTATATTTTCATCAGCTTTCCCCTCTGGAATATTTCCCTGAAAATACTTCTGGGCAAATACCAAGCTTCTATTGACGAAATTTCCGTAGGCACCTAAAAGCTCTGAGTTATTTCTAGTAATAAACTCCCTCCAGGAAAAATCTCCATCTCTTTTCTCAGGAGCATTTATGGTAAGGAAATATCTTATGGAATCTGGATTATAGTTTTCTAATATATAAGGCGCCCATATAGCATAATCCCTGCTGGTGGATATCTTTTCTCCCTCAAGAGTCAAATATTCGCTGGAAACTATTCTATCTGGAAGATGATAATTTTCATCTAATCCCAATAGTATTGCGGGAAGAATTATTGAGTGAAAAGGTATGTTATCTTTCCCATGCACATAATAGGAAGTTATATCTTCACCCTTCCAAAATTTCTCCCAAGCTTCACCTGTAAGCTTACTCCAATATTTACTAGCAGTTAAATAACCTGACACAGCCTCTATCCATACATAAACCTTCTTATCCTGAAAGCCTTTAATAGGCACGCTGATTCCCCAAGGTAAGTCCCTGGTCACTGCTCTTTCCTGAAGGCCCTCATTAATGTATCTTTGGGTTAGGCCTAAAGAATTTTCTCTCCAGCCCTGAGCCTTATTTACATATTCTTGTATTTCCCCCTGAAAATTTGCAAGATTTATAAACAGATGCTCCGTCTCTCTTAGTTCTGGTTCATTGCCGCAGAGTTTACACTTTTTATCCTTAAGCTCAACAGGGTCAAGCAAGGATGAGCAATAATCACACTGATCTCCTCTAGCAATGTTCCCGCAGTGAGGGCAGATTCCCTCTACATACCTATCTGGCAAAAACTTACTGCAGTGACTGCAATAGGTCTGCTCCACGGATTTTTTATATATTACACCTTTTTCGTAAAGTTTTTTAAATATATTTTGTACTTCTTCATGATGAAATTCACTATCAGTTTTTGTATACAAATCAAAGGAAAAGCCTAAATCATCAAAGCACTTCTTAAAAGCCTCATGGTATCTACTTGCAATCTCCCTAGGCTCCACCTTTTCGGCAGCTGCTCTTATGGAAATAGGCGTACCGTGACAATCACTTCCTGATACATATAATACTTCATTTCCAATTAATCTAAAGTACCTAGCCAAAATGTCTCCAGGAAGCATAGCAGCTATATGCCCTATATGCAAATCTCCGTTGGCGTAAGGCCAAGCTCCTCCAATAAATATTTTCTTACTCATGTTTATTACCTCCAATATATAATATTAGGGTGCAAAACAGAGTTAAAATATAAATCAGTATAAAGCAAATAATAAAACGTTAAAATCAAAAAACCTCTATGCGGACCAAATCCACATAGAGGCGTTAAAACGCGTTACCACTCTACTTCATACTCATCTTACAACAAGTAACTCACTAAGTGACTCCACCTCGTACCAAACTCAGTTTTTATCACCCTGCATTTTAACGGCTGCTTACCGGGCTACCCTAATAAAGCTTTCAGATAGCAAACTCAGGGGCCATATTCATAAACCGTCCTGCCATGGGCTTTCACCTAATCCCACTCTCTATAGACATTAAAGCTTACTACTCTTCCCTTCAACGTTTCTATATCTATATTATTCCACAATTAATATTGTGTCAACTTTTTTTGAAATTATAATTACCGGCTCTGTTTTGAATAAATATTGATTTTTAACACTTATTCACAATATTCCTTGCCTTGAGACCAAAGCCTTTATCAACCTTATCTTAAAACATAGCATAATTATTTATCCTTCTCAATAATTTATCAACTTCAACTGTTCACTTACCACATATGTCATTTCCTGTAGATTATGAAATCCATCATGAGAGGTGCCAGGAAAATGCCTTGACATATCCCCTGGTCTAGTGATTATATTCACTCCCAGTAAAGTCATCTTTTCCATAAAGCTTATATCCTCACCGTTATACCCCATGGTTTGAAGATAATCCTTTATATTGTTTTTTACATACTGAACTACATCATCCGTATTCTCATAGCAGCATACAAAAATAAATCTATAGAAGCATCTATCTATGTCTCTCTTCTCTGGCATCCTATCAGTAAGCACTACGGTATAATCTGCATTTTGAGAAGAAATTACCTTTTCTTCTTTATTCTCACTATACTTGAGCAGACAATACTGTCTGTCCTGTATAGCTTTAATAGAATTCCATTCATTCATATACATCTTTGGAAAAATCACGGATAACTTTTCTAAAGATTTTGCTATATTATTAGCCAGTTTTTCTACCTCTAATTTTCTATTTACAAATACTATTCTTGGTGATAGACAGGCTTTTTGCTCCCATAGGGTTATGTCCCCAGCTATCTTATCTCCAACATCATCCAACTCTACATCCTCATCTATGACCTCAAAGCTTATTTTTGCTCCATGCATAATAAGATGTGTTCCATATTTTGCACAAAGCTCCGACATAACTTTCCCTGAATATTCCCCTCCCCAATGTATTACCGAATCAGAATTTTTTACTATGGTTTCATATATCTGTGAATTAGAACTGTCAAAATAGCATATTGCAAGTCTGTCTCTGATGCTTTCATCAATTTCGCATAGACTTTTATAAAATGCATATGCAAAATAAGGCTCATCCCCTGATACTTTTATAAAATTGCAATTTTTAGAGATAAGCCCCATGGATATGCTTATAGGGATTACTACAAAGGCATTACCTGATATATTGTGAAATAGTGTACCTCTAGGCTGTCTGTGGACATGTCCATAACTTGTATCCACCCAGCTATCCAGCAGATTTAAATCTCCAAGCTCTTCTTTAATTGTAAGGCTCATATTGTCTTTTAGAAGCATCTGCATGGTTCCTTCTATCTCATATCTTACTAATTCTTCACTTTGATTAGTTATCTTAGCTAATATCTCTATATGGGGCTTAGAGTATTCCCTATCTAACCATAGCCTTGCACATTTATCCAGAATCTCCAAATTTCTTTCTGTTGAAATATCATGAGCTGTCAGCTTGTTTCCATTTAATTTTTCTATAGAGGCTAATATCTCCTCTTCACCTGCTAAATTCAATTGGATTTGTAAACTTCCAGCTTTTTTATCAATGCTTTTTGAACCTATAGGAAAATCAATTCTCATAATTTTTTGTCCTCCTTTACATTTAAGGTAGCTCCACAGCCCTTTGCTTCAGCTCCCTTTACTCTTCCAATTATTTTTATAGTCATGCATTCCTTTCCACAGTCAGGACATTTATCCGTAGAGATTATTTCTCCCATATCATCTACCAGTATTGAGGCTCCTGCAAAGCTTTTTACCCCATAGGCATTAAGTATTTGTATAAATCCTCTATCGCCAGGCTTGTCCAAAGCTTCAAAGGTCTTCACGTCTCTTAATACAACTTTTCCTCTATCTGACACATGGAAAAGATAATCCTTATATTTTAATGAATAATGACCATTTATAGGCAGGCTATTTTCTGTAAAAGAATAAGTATCTATAAAATTTTCTTTTGGTATTCCTAAAAAATTGCTTACCATATCTACGAATCTCCATCTTTCTATAACGCTTCCTATATTAACAGTTCCCTTTTTTCCATCCCAGCCGCCACCGCCTGTATGAACTATGGTCCTAGAGCCTAAATTTACTGGAGGCATTTTATCCTTCAAATATTCTATTGCATTGTATAACAACAGCGTGGATCCTCTAATTCCAAGCAAATCTTCCTTACTATCATGCTCTATTATGAATTTCTTAAACGCATCTATGTCTACATTAAAATTGTTTCCCTCCAACTTTAGCATAAACTCACTATTGCTCTTCCACCCAAACATTTGAAGGAAGTTACCAATATACGATTCTGTTGGCTTTCCAAGAATAATTTGGCTGTTATATTTTCTCATAGTTTCAGGGTCAGGATAGAAAACACATTCATAATCGTTGTCTTCTTTAATCATTCCTATTTCCGAATCGACTGTTTTCCTTATAGCTTTAATATCTTCATTTGTTCTTCCAACTACACTAGGGTCTCCGCTGGTACTGCTAGAGGTTGTCCACTTTTCTATTTCTTTTGGTTTTACTCTTAAAAGGCTAGGAAAAAGATTTGATGATTTCTTGAAAAGAGTTGTAGTAACGAAGGGTACCTTTTTTATATCTTCCACTGATTTAAGATCCTTTTGGGGATCAAAATAGCATTGGTCACATATTTTTTTATAAGCCTCACATTCACTGTATTGCTCTAATAAATTTTCTTTGAAGTCTTGAAAAAAAACAACATTTTCCATAAAATACCTCCACCCTATAATCTTTTATAGAAATAATGTGCAGCAAATATTATTCCTATATTCTGATTATATTACCATTTTTTTCATGTGTTAACTGCCAAATATGCTTTAAAAGCAATATGTAGTTATATGGCATTGGTTTATAACCTTAAACCTTTAGTTTTAGCATATTTTCTCCGTTTTTGTAGGTAAATTATTCTTTTTACCATAAAAAATCAAAATAAAAAGAACTGCAGTTTTTTCTACAGTTCTTTTAGAGCCTTATTTTAGAAATTCCTCTATTTCCTCTACAGTCTTAGGTATATATGGCGATAAAATTTCACAGCCCTCTTCTGTTACCAGTACATCATCCTCTATTCTTATTCCTATGCTTTCCTCTTCTATATATAAACCTGGTTCCATAGTTAAGACCATTCCTGGCTTAAGAGTGCAATCTCTGCTGCCTACATCGTGGGTATCAAGTCCAAGATGGTGTGTTACGCTATGAAAATAATATTTGCTTACATCCTCATCTGTCTTAACCATTCCAAGTTTGCCTAGTTCTTCTAAATATACTTTTCTGGTAACGGCATTTAGTTCTTTATAATTTATTCCTGCTCTTATGGTCTTAATAGTCTCATATTGAGCCTTTAGAACTATGTTATAAAATAGTTTTTGTCTCTCAGTAAATTTACCATTTACAGGAAAGGTTCTTGTTATATCTCCATTGTAATATTGGTATTGAGCTCCCAAATCCATTAGCATAAGCTCCCCGTCTTTTACCTCCGCATCATTTGCAGTATAATGAAGAACTGTTGCATTCTTTCCTCCTGCAGCTATGGTCTTAAAAGCATAATCCTTAACTCCATTTTTCTTTAATTCGAAATCAAAATAAGCCTCTATTTCGCATTCCTTCATGCCTGGTTTAGCATTTTTCATAGAACTTTTGATGCCTTCCCAGGTTATTCTTATAGCTTCTCTTATTTTGTCCACTTCTTCTTTGCTTTTTACCATTCTCAATTCAGAAAAAGCTCCATATATGTTTCCTATGATTATGTCTGGATACTTTATTTTTATATCAGCTGCTAAATCCTGCGGTTCAGTAGTTTTATCCTTCCAAGTATCTCTTTCTAAATCTAGATAAACTTTATTAACAGTTCCTTGAATTAATTTATTGTTAAGCGCTGAGGAAAAGCTCTCTAAATATGCTACATTTTCTATACCTGATATTTCTTTAACCTCATGATCTCTATAACATTTTCCTATCCACTTCTCCATAACTAAATCAGGTTTATGTATAAAAATTGTTTCGCCATATATACCATTTATTTTGCTTATAAGAAGAATATCATTTTCTTCATCTACGCCGCAGCTATAATAAAAATTTCTATTTGGGGTATAACTATAAGCTTCGTCAGCACTTTTTTTAGGTGCTGCTCCAGAAAAAAGTATTATAATTGAATTATCCTCAATATTGTTCCATACCTTTTTTCTATTTTCAATAAAAACCTTTTTGTCCATTGCACATCTTCCTTCCAAAATTTATTATCTTATTTACAGATTTCTATATATTTTTCTTTAATGCTTTTTAAATCTTCCCAAAATAAAGCTTTTTTACTTTCATCTCTAAAGATTGCAGCTGGATGAAAAGTGGCCATCATATAAAAGCCTTTCCTTTCTATCCATTTTCCTCTATCTCTAGTAATCTTCCAATCTTTATCTATAACAAATTTCATAGCAGTTGCTCCCAAAGCAACTATTATTTTAGGTCTTACTAGTGCTACTTGATTCCTTAAGTATGGAAGACATGCTTCCGCTTCTTCATCCTGGGGGGTTCTATTATTTTCAGGCCTGCATTTACAAACATTGCATATATAATAATCCCTTCCCCTTACTAAATCAAGAGAAGTCAAACCTTTAGTTAAAAGCTGGCCAGCTCTTCCTACAAAAGGCAGTCCTGTTCTATCCTCATCTGCACCAGGTGCCTCACCTATAAACATTATTTCAGCTTTCATATTCCCTTCGCCAAAAACCATATGTGTCCTATTTGCATAAAGACCGCATTTTGAACAATTAGTGCATTCCGCATATAATTCTTTCCAAGAAAGCATAGTGATCACTCCAAATATTATAAAATACATCTATATTTTATCACTTTGAAATCATAAATAAATAGATTATGTTATATTTTAAACTTTCCTTCTCATATTTTTTCTGTTGCATTTTATATATTCACTAAGTTTTAAAATTATTCAATTTAATATATGAATTTTCATACAATTATTGACTCATTTATACATACTTACTTAAAACATTGTTCTTTTTTTGTATTTTTAAATTATTATTAAATTTTCCTAACTACATATTACATAATATTACCTAATGGTATGTAATATTTGATTTTTACATATTTTTTTATGTTATAATTAAATAAAATTATACTTTTTCATCAAACACACTATCATATTCTAGGAGGAATATCTATGAAGCTACTAAAGAACCTTAAAATGAAGCCTAAATTTATAATTTCTTTTCTTATTGTCGCCGTGCTTATAGCTGTTGTAGGAGGTATAGGTATAAAGAACATGCAGCTTATGTATAATAACGGCGAAAAAATGTATACTTATAATTTTAAATCGATCCAATGCATTTCTGACATACAAAACAATATCTCAGATATACGCTACAATGTTTTAAAAATTGCATATCAGAATAATTTAAATAACCAAAACAGCGGATTAGAAAGTGAAATAAAAACTCTTGAAGCCAGCAATAGTTCGTTAATCAGTGATTATGAAAAAAATTTTTTATCCTCGCAAGAAAAATCTACAATTGTAGATTTAAAAAACGCTATAGCTTCCTATAAAAAAGTTTATGATGCTGTTATACAATACGCTGACGATAATAATTATGAAAATGCAAAATTAGAATTCACAAAATTATCTAATTTAAGAAAAACTGTTACTGATGATTTATCCAAGATTGTTACAATTAATCAAAAGCAAGCTGAAAATTCCTCAAATCAAAATCATTCATCTTATAAAGCATCCTTATATTTAATCATAGGTCTATTAATAGTAGGTGTTTTAATAGCTGTATTACTTGGATTTTTGTTATCAACAATCATTTCTAAAGGCTTAAAGATAGTTATGAATGTAGCTGAAGCAATGGGAAATGGAGACTTAAGCCAAAGTGCTCATATAGATTCAAAAGATGAATTAGGAATGCTATCCTCTTCCTTAAACTCCGCTATTGAAAAAATCAAATTATTGATAGAAGAAATCAGACATAGCTCAGAAAACATGACTGCTTCTAGCGAGGAATTATCCTCTGCTACTGAAGAAATAGCTTCTATTATGCACCTTACAGAGGATTCCTCCTCAAATATTGCAGCAGGTTCTGAGGATTTAAACGCCATAACAGAGGAAGTAAGTGCATCAATTCAGGAAATGAGTTCCAACACTACTGAGCTTTCAAACAAATCAGAAGAGACTATGAACTCAGTGTTAGAAATAACCGAAAGAGCCACAAACATAAAAAATAAAGCCAGCAAAAATATTGAAGAAGGAAATTCTATTTATGAAAATACAAAAGCAAATATGATAAAAGCCATAGAAGACGGAAAAGTTGTAGAAGATGTTAAACTTATGGCCGATTCAATTGGAAGCATTGCAGAACAGACCAATTTATTGGCTTTAAATGCAGCTATAGAAGCTGCAAGAGCTGGAGAGCATGGTAAAGGTTTCGCTGTTGTAGCTGATGAGATAAGACAATTGGCAGAGCAGTCCTCAAGCACCGTATCCGAAATACAAAACACAGTTTTAAAGGTGAAGGAAGCTTTCAATTCTTTATCTAAAAGCGGACAATCTGTACTTGATTACATGCTAAATAGCGTACAGCCCAGCTATAATCTTTTAATGGAGACAGGTGTACAATATCAAAAAGATGCTGATTCCATAAGCACTATGTCTGAGGAAATAGCTGAGAAAGCCAAACAAATGCACCAGGTGGTTGAACAGATAGGTTTAGCCATGGAAACAGTATCTTCCACAGCCGAAGAATCCTCCAACGGTTCTTCAAAAATACAAAGCAGCATCTCTCAGGTTTCACAAGCTGCAAATGAAATAGCCGCTTCATCTCAGTCGCAAGCCGTATTAGCCCAAAGGCTTACGGAATTGGTTGAAAAATTTAAAATATAACCGCAATTAAAAAGCTGTAAGAATACCAATAAGATTGGCTTTCCTACAGCTTTTTATTTAAATTTTTAAATTATTGCGGACTGCAGCAGCTCATTCCATTAGACGGAGGAATTGTATTAGATTCCTTTGAAGTATCCACATTTTTAATGTCATCTACTACTCTAATAACACCGTTAATCATTCCCATCCAGCAGCTGAAATTAATATCCTTCTCCTTTGGTGTAAATTCTATAACATTATCTCCGCTTGATAGCTTTTTCTCTAAATTTAAGGAAGGTATAACTATACCATTATTGCAGGAATTTATTTTTTCTCCTGTAACAATTAACTTAGCCGGCATATTTTTTTGAACATATAATACATTAGGCGTATATCCACTGTTATTTGCTGTCATTCTTATTATCTGAACTCCATCTTTTATTTCTGGCTTAAAGCTGCTAGCCGCGGCTGAATTAGCCTTATTTTCACTGGCAAATGCATTCTTTATATTTATTCCTGAAAGAGCAAGTCCTCTATTACCCATGATAAGTCCTAAAACTATAACTAGCACTCCGCTAAATTTTAAAAGTTTTTTGGTATACCCACCACTCAAGATACTAGATATGAACCCAAAGGTAAGCATCAATGGAACTGTTCCTGCTGAAAAAATCAGCATGGATAAAGCTCCCTTGCCAAAGCTTCCGGTACCTAGCGCATATAATTGCATGGTTTGAAGCGGTCCACAGGGCATAAGTCCATTAAAAATTCCTACTAAAAATGGAGTTCTTGCTTTTTTCTTAGCATCACAGCTAGACCAAGGGAGTTTTATATGTATGCTCCTAAACAATCCTATTCCAGTCATATTTAGCCCCATTATCACCATGAATATACCTGCAAATATCTGTATTGCCGCTTTTAGCTGAATAGACATAGAAAAAACTGATCCTATAGCACCTATGATTCCTCCTATTATAGTATAGGATACCATTCTTCCCAAATTATATTGAAGAGATGGCATTAAAGCTTGAAATTTATTTTCAGTTTTTTTTATGGTTAGACTCTGAGTCAGCATTATTCCACCGCACATTCCAACGCAATGTATGGAGGTTAGCAATCCTACCAAAAAAAGCACAAAATATGAAGCTCCCGTCAATTTTGCATTCATATCAATTCCAGAAGTAGACGTTCCCAAAAGTACAACCGCTGCCACAATTATTAGAACTCCTGAAATTTTTATAAGCTTTCCCGAATCCTCTGTACTGTAACCTGCGTTTTTTATGGCCTTGTTTATATTAGGCCTGCCGCATACTTCTTCATCATACTCAACTATCACATTTTGTTTTTCATAATTTGCTTTTGCATTAAAAACTCCCTTCACTTTAAGTAAAGCTCTTTCAACTCTTTTTTCACAAGAAGTACAAGTCATGTCATAAACCTTTATGATATCCCTTACAACTCTCATAACATCCTCCCATAAGCATCATTCTATATGCAATAATTGTATAAAATTTATATGAAGAAATTATGTTGAAGCAGTACATATTTTAATATAAGGCTATTCTGAAAACCAATTTTTAGGGTCAATTGACCCTAAAAAAAGAAAAAAAGAATAACCACTAAATTATCCATGAATAATTTTTAAAAAATGGATAATAATTAA
>NZ_JACTOJ010000049.1:0-13580 GCF_032335695.1 Clostridium sp. 19966 | reverse complement strand
ATTAAATATAGCCTTCCATTTGTTATCCTGTGAACCTTTTTGCATGTACATAACCTCCCTAGTTAATTAATATCTGTTATTTTATCAAAACTGATTTTAACCTTCTAGGCGCTAATTTTTTTACGGTTACCTTTAATCTTTCATCACCTTCAATATAATCACATTTATATTCCTCATAGTTAATATAAAACGGTATTCAGCATGCCTTCGATCCAAACGATAGCAGCATTTATATTCCTCATAGTTAATATAAAACATTACCATCTGATTCAAACCTAAACTTTAAAGGTGTATTTATATTCCTCATAGTTAATATAAAACATGGGTAAAAAACTCCAGCCAATCCTGCCGATAAGTATTTATATTCCTCATAGTTAATATAAAACCTAAATTTATTGTAACTTTTCCTGCTGTAAATTTTACATTTATATTCCTCATAGTTAATATAAAACGAGAAATATCTGTATAATTCAATTATTTGTTGATTGATTTATATTCCTCATAGTTAATATAAAACTATTATAAAAGCACTCTTATATACTTTCTTTCCTATATTTATATTCCTCATAGTTAATATAAAACCTCCCTTTTGGTGTCCTGCAATGCTGAAATCTTGACAATTTATATTCCTCATAGTTAATATAAAACAGTGGGAAAAATAAAGGGATACAATGTATATTTCGAATTTATATTCCTCATAGTTAATATAAAACCTTCGGTACGTATTCTTATAGTCCTATAACTATAGAATTTATATTCCTCATAGTTAATATAAAACTTACTTGTGAGCCACACTCTAAAGATTCCGGTTCTAATTTATATTCCTCATAGTTAATATAAAACTAACTGCGGGTTTAAGTATTACTTATTTTAAAAATGAATTTATATTCCTCATAGTTAATATAAAACGCAGATATGGAAAAGGCTATAGAATACTGGAAAGCATTTATATTCCTCATAGTTAATATAAAACCTACTGGTGATTTATTGGCATTATTAAGAAATATAGATTTATATTCCTCATAGTTAATATAAAACCTGTCATCTCTTCTTATGTTCACTCTATCGTAAAAATATTTATATTCCTCATAGTTAATATAAAACAACTACGGTTGATAAGGAAGAACGTAGCTTTTTCATATTTATATTCCTCATAGTTAATATAAAACAAGAACTATCATTAGAAGATGCTGTTGCATTACCCGAATTTATATTCCTCATAGTTAATATAAAACTTTGCTAATCCTAAATATTTTATCTTTTCATTTTCAAATTTATATTCCTCATAGTTAATATAAAACTTACCTTGCAGACCATTAACTCTGTTGATGGTGATGTATTTATATTCCTCATAGTTAATATAAAACGATTTACACCTGCAGCTAACGCAAAGACTATCAACATTTATATTCCTCATAGTTAATATAAAACTTTGGCGTAAGCTGTCCACAAATCCATAAAATCCACATTTATATTCCTCATAGTTAATATAAAACAACGCTCTTGCCTTTCGTGCCATCAATATTGTTCCAATTTATATTCCTCATAGTTAATATAAAACAAAATCATGATGATATTTCTGCTAGATATCTTAAAAATTTATATTCCTCATAGTTAATATAAAACAAAGGTGTCCAAGTAATTATATATATTAAATTTTGGATTTATATTCCTCATAGTTAATATAAAACTTTTCTCTCTTTGGCTTGTTAAAACTTGTTACTAATTTATATTCCTCATAGTTAATATAAAACAATGTTGTTATTGATACTAGTTATGTTGATTCTAAATCTATATTCCTCATAGTTAATATAAAACTAGTCCTCCTTCTTCTGCTCCTTGGATTGATGTCCCTATTTATATTCCTCATAGTTAATATAAAACACCGCTACTGCTTACAGTCCGTTTATTCGGTTTGCTCATTTATATTCCTCATAGTTAATATAAAACTTGCATAATTCATTTCAGGATATACATCATATCCTGAATTTATATTCCTCATAGTTAATATAAAACAAATACTAACGTAGCTGATTATAAAATATTAGCTTTATTTATATTCCTCATAGTTAATATAAAACTATTAAAAAAGGCTACTGCAAAAGTAGTAGAACAATAATTTATATTCCTCATAGTTAATATAAAACTATTAATGATTCTGATTCAAGTGGACATATATATATTAATTTATATTCCTCATAGTTAATATAAAACACTACTTATTATTGGCTTGGCTTTGCTCGTTTTTATATTTATATTCCTCATAGTTAATATAAAACCAGCCATAGAGGATAAAACTGCCAGTGATGTTGTTATTTATATTCCTCATAGTTAATATAAAACCCTATTGTGCTTATTAAAGAGCTGTCTTTTTCTCACATTTATATTCCTCATAGTTAATATAAAACGGTTGTGTAGATGTGTGTATTGTATAATGTATTATGATTTATATTCCTCATAGTTAATATAAAACTTTGGGGTATTTATGTCTTTGTAGCTAAGCCTGGTAAATTTATATTCCTCATAGTTAATATAAAACTACTCCTACATATACACCTGATTCATCTATTACTAAATTTATATTCCTCATAGTTAATATAAAACCTTTATTAAATCAGAGCTTGCAGAAGCTTCTACACGATTTATATTCCTCATAGTTAATATAAAACTGTTCATTCTGATAGTGTTACGAGTAATTTAGCCTTATTTATATTCCTCATAGTTAATATAAAACTAAAATACTCTGCACCTTTAAGATGATAATTAGCATATTTATATTCCTCATAGTTAATATAAAACCCAAAATTCTAAGATTCTAAACCCATTGATATCACTGCCTTCACAGCTTTAACTAATTCTTCAATCAGATTAACTTTGCAGTGAAGCGGCAGTAATGCAAATTACTTTTTTAAAAAAGCATGCTTAAGCCCTCTATTTTCAATGGTTGGAGCCTCATTGTTTAAAAATGAGGTTTGCTGCAAACCCCATTTTACTAGTTATTATTATTTCCAAATGCTACTTAATTTACTATAATCATATCACATTTTTGTAGCAAATAAAATCTTGGATTTCTACTCCTCCAAAGCACTCTCCAGCACTGTAACTTTGCAGTTATCTCCATCTATTTCTGCCTCTGCCCCTAATGGTATTGTTATCTTAGGAGTACAATGTCCAGCTCTGAAATTGTATATTGTTGGCTTACCTAAGGGCTTTATTATATCCTCAAAGACCTGAATTAAGGTATGGTCGAAGTTTTCATATTGAGGCTCACATTCTTTAAAGTCTCCTATTATAATCCCGCTGCATTCCTCCAGCTTACCAGAAAGTCTCAGCTCTGTGAGCATTCTATCCACGGAATAGGTGTATTCGCTTATGTCTTCAATAAACAGAATTTTACCCTTAGTATTGATTTCATAAGGTGTTCCTAGGGTTCCAGCTATCAGTGAAAGATTTCCGCCTACTATTTGCCCTGAGGCTTTTCCTCCTACCAAAGTCTTAATTTCAAAGCTTTCTGGATTAGTGAGTTCTCCCAGAGGCTCTGACTCCATGATAGCTTTAAGATAACTTGCCTTTGAAAATTCATCAAAGCCGCCAACCATGTCCGAGGCCGCCATTGGTCCGTGAAAGGTTACAAGCTTACAAAATCTGTTTAAGGCTATGTGTATAGCTGTTATATCGCTGTAGCCTATGAATACCTTAGGGTTTTTCTTTATCATTTCATAGTCTATCCTATCCAGTATTCTTGGAGTTCCATAGCCTCCTCTAAGGCAGAACACTCCCTTCACTTCCTCATCCTTAAACATTTTGTTTAAATCTGCTGCTCTTAGTTCATCGCTGCCTGAAAGATAACCATACCTTTCAAAGCAGCTGTCCTCTGCCTTTACCTTGAAGCCCTGAGCTTCCAATATATTTATTGCCTCAAGAGCTGTATCTTTAGCCTTAACTGCTCCCGAAGGAGCTATTAACCCAATAGTGTCACCTTTTTTCAAAGCTTTGGGTTTTATCATCACTTTTACCCCTCCCTGTGCCTTTGCGCTTTATAATCAAGCAAATTTTTTCTGTAAGATCTCTTTATATTCCTCTATTTCTTTCTTATTAGCCAGTACAAAATGTCCCTCTTCTATCTCCGTCCACTGCTGTGCGTCCTTGGAGTAATCATAAAGGCTTGGATCATAAACTTCAATCTTCCTGTTTTTCTCTGCCCTTGGATCAGGTATAGGAATAGCTGAAAGCAGAGATCTGGTGTATGGGTGCAGCGGGTTTTCAAAGAGCTTTTCCGTTTCAGACATTTCTACTATTCTTCCCTTATATATTATGGCAACCCTGTCCGTTATGAACCTTACTACTGAAAGGTCATGAGCTACAAACATATAAGTGAGTCCTTTTTCCTCCTGAAGCTTAGACATGAGATTTAAAACCTGAGCTCTTATGGAAACATCCAGTGCGGATATGGGTTCATCTGCAATAATAAGCTCCGGCTCCATAACCATAGATCTGGCAATGCCTATACGCTGCCTTTGTCCTCCAGAAAATTCGTGTGGAAATCTGGAGGCAAATTCAGGAAGCAGACCTACGTCGGTTAAGGCCTTCTCCACCTTAGCCTTTCTGTCCTTTTCATCCTTATAGTTTTTGATATTATAAAGTCCCTCTGAAATTATATAATCCACCTTGGCTCTCTCATTTAAAGAGGCCATTGGATCTTGGAATATCATCTGTATCTTTCTCGTTACTTCCTTATCCAAGCTTCTGCTTATTTTTCCGTTTATTTTGTTTCCCTTAAATATTATTTCTCCCCCTGAGGTTTCATTTATCCTAACAATGGCTCTGCCTATAGTGGTCTTTCCAGAACCGGACTCTCCTACAAGCCCAAAGGTTTCCCCTTTATATATGTCAAAGCTTACCTTGTCGATAGCTTTAAAAGCCTTTTTACCTTTTCCGAATTCTATGCTCAAATCCTTTACCTGAAGAAGTATTTCCTTAGCTTCACTTTCCATAAATTATTCCTCCCACTGACTTAAAAGTCCCTTTATTATAAAAGGCGGTTCCACTTTAGGAGCTCTCGGGTCTAACAGCCAAGTTTTAGCTTTATGAGTATCGCTTACTTTAAAATAAGGCGGACGTTTTTCATAATCTACTTTTAATGCATAAGGATTTCTTGGTGCAAAGGCATCCCCTTTTATCTCATTGAAAAGATTAGGAGGTGTTCCGTTTATAGAATACAGTGCCTCTCCCTTTATTCCAAGCTGAGGAAGTGAGGATAAAAGTGCCCAGGTATAGGGATGCTTTGCATTATAAAATATCTCTTCCGCAGTACCGATTTCAACTATATCTCCAGCATACATTACTGCCACTCTGTCCGCTACCTTTGCCACTACTCCCAAATCATGAGTTATATATATTATGGTGAGCTTGTACTTGCTCTGAAGATTTTTAAGCAGCTGCAGTATTTGAGCCTGTATGGTAACATCTAAAGCTGTGGTAGGTTCGTCGCAGATAAGTATTTGAGGATTGCAGGCTACCGCAATGGCTATTACCGCCCTTTGCCTCATACCGCCGGAAAATTCATGGGGATACTGATTATACCTGGCTTCAGCATTGCTTATTCCTACGTCCTTTAGTATATCCAATGCTAATTTCCTGCTCTCCTCACCCTTTAAGCCTTGATGCATACAAACCGCTTCTTCTATTTGTTTTCCCACAGTCTTTAATGGGTTAAGAGCAGTCATAGGGTCCTGAAATACCATGGCTATTTTTTTACCTCTTATCTTCAGCCATTCCTTTTCATTCTTAAATTTAGCCAAATCTTCTCCTTCGTACATTATACTTCCAGAGTCTATATAGCCGTTGTCATCCAAAAGTCCCATAAAGGATTTTGTGAAAACAGATTTACCTGAACCAGATTCTCCAACCACAGCTAGACTTTCTCCTTCATAAAGCTGCAGTTCAATATTTCTTATGGCAGTAAGTACCTTACCTCTAAGCTTAAATTTTATCACTAAATCTTTTACCTCTAGAATCACTTTTTTGTCCTCCATAAATAACCCTCCTTTCTCTTCACTATACATGGCTTCTTGGATCAGAAGCATCTGCAAAGGCATTTCCTATAACATAGAAGGATATGGTTATAAGAGACAGCACTGCTGCAGGAAATATGAGCTGATACCTTAAGGATGAAACCATCATTATAGCTCTTCCTTCATTTATAAGATTACCAAGAGAAGGCATGCTTAGAGGAAGTCCCAGACCTATATAAGTTAAAAATACCTCTGAACCTATGGCATTAGGTATGGCAAGAGCCATCTGAAGCATTATAACTGATACCAAATAAGGAAGAAGATTCTTTAAAATGATTTTTCTCACTGGTGTGCCCAAGCATCTAGAGGCCAGATTATATTCCCTGTCTCTGATTATTAGTATCTGATTTCTTACGAATCTAGCCATGGAAAGCCAGTTGGTAAGGCACATGGCTATAACTAAAGTGCTTATGCTTGGATGAAGGATATAGGCCATTAATATCATTATTATAGTAGTAGGTATATTATCTATAAGGTTGTAAATCTGAGTTATTATAAAATCCAGCTTTCTCACATAGCCCCATAGGCAGCCTATGCTTATTCCGATCAGCGCCTGCCAAAGTCCTGCTAAAAGCCCTATAAGAAGAGAGGTTCTGGTGCCGCTCCAGATTCTAGCCCAAAGATCCTGTCCTATGGAATTGGTGCCGAACCAATACTGTCCATCAGGTGCATGATTTCTAAGCTGCATGCCTGTTTTAGGATCTAGGTATATCTTTGTAGGAAGCTTCTGATTGGGTAAAAATGGCTGTATCAGTGTAAATAATATAATCACCAGCATCAATATTAATAAAGCTGCGGCAACTCTATTCTTTAAAAAGGCTTGTAGGGTGGAACGCCAATAGGAGTAATTTGAATATGCGTTTTTTTCTCCTTTATTTACATCATATTCTGCAAACTCAAAAAGGCTTTCATCTATGCCCTCTGAAACTTTTTCAATCTTTGCATTACTACTCATCTTGTACCTCCTTGCTTAGCTAGCTTAATACGTGGATCTATAGCTGCCATAAGTATGTCTCCTAAGAATAATCCAATAATGCCTAAGGAGGAATATATCAAAACTAATATTTGAACTATGGAGTTGTCCTGTCTTTGTATTGTATCTACTAAAAGTCCTCCCATGCCAGGTATGGAATATAGGGATTCAATATATATGGAGCCTGCTACCGTATACAAAAGAGAAGTTGGGAAGTACTGAGCCATAGGAACTATAGCATTTTTTAAAACATGCTTTACCATTATCTCGCTGCTGCTTAACCCCTTAGCTCTTGCCAGCTTGATGTAATCCTTATTCATTTCATCTACCATGTATCTTCTCATCCACATAGCGTAGCCTGCAGTGCTTGATAATGCCATGGAAAGCACAGGTAAAATCCAGCTGCTGGGATCATCCTTGTCAAATAGTATGGGCAGCTTCAAAATACCAGTGGCATATAGCTGTATAAAAAGGTAGTATACCGCCGCCGGCACCGCATTTATAAATACTATGTATCCATTTCCTAGCTTATCCCACAGCTTATTCTTGCTTTTTGCCATAAGTATGCCTAGAGCTATACCAGCTACTATGGATATGGCAAGAGCTGCCATACCAAAATAAAGAGAATAGGTTATTTTAGGCCCTATTATTTCTGCCACAGGTACATTAGGTCTATAAGTTATGGAAGTTCCTAAATTACCTTTGAAGAGATTTTTATAAAAATGTGTAAGCTGTATGTACCAAGGATCCCTAAGACCTAGGTTTCTTAAAATGTTTTCTCTTTGGGCAGGAGCTAATTTATCATAGCCTTGACCAAAGTATCCCTCTTCCGGCATGAGTCTCATGAGAAGAAATACTATGGAGATTACTATGAATAGAGTGAATATAGACTGCGCTAATTTTTTTGAAAGGTATTTAACCATCTTTATGAGCCTCCTCTATAAAACGCTTGGTTAATTAATATAGAAAGCAAGGATAACCCTACAGCTATCCCTGCCTATGAAATGTGCTTACTTTGTGGTTTCAGCCTTTTTAAGTGCATCTGCTCTTTCTTTCTGCCACTTAGCAAATTCTGTCTTATAAGTTTCTGTGTTCATTGGTTTAGCCATAACCTTTTGTCCTTTAAACTTTAAGCTTGAAACTCCAAAAGGTGAATATGCTGCTGAAAATGGATCCAGCTTAGAAGCTATAAATCCGCCGCCGCCCACTGCATATGGAACTACAAAAGCCTGATCTATGAGGTAAGCTTCAGCCTCTGCAAAAAGGTTGTCTCTCTTTGCTACATCCAATCTTTCATTTTTAGCTTCCTCTACCATATTTTCGTATTTGCTCTTTCCATTAGTGTCTGCGTAACCTTCAGCCATACTTATCCAGTTGTAGTTTGATTCTTCAGTAAATGGATCAGTATAGGTCTGTGGGTCTGCATAGTCAGGTCCCCAGTTACATTCCATGAAGGAGTAGTTTCCTGCTCTTCTTGTAGCTTTCAAGAAACCAGATGGTGGGTATGGTACTGGTACTATTTTTATAAAATCTGTTCCTAATAGCTTTTCCATCTGCTGCTGAACAACCTGCGCTCTGTTTGTCCAATCTGAAGTTCCAGTGTTGTAAGGCATAACCACCTGTACTGGGAATTTAACTTTTCCCTGTAATTCCTGCATAGCCTTTGCCTTATATTCCTTTGCTTTGCTCTCATCAAAGGTACTTGTCCCTGATATTTTGCCTAGTGAGCCAAGCTTTGTATAATCTGTACCCTTAACATCTACAAAGTTTGCAGGAGTTATAGTATTGCTTAATCTTCTATCCGGTTCGTAAGGCTCCGAAGTAAGCATTGCTGCCTTCTTATCTAATCCATAAGCTAAAGCCTTTCTGAAATCTATATTATTTACGGCTGCCTTCCAATTATCCGGCTCATATTTAGCATCATATTTTGGATTGAAGTTGAAGGCATAAAAATATGAGTAGAAATTAGTAGATGCCGGTCTTACTGAATCTTTTTTAGTAGCGTCCTTCATCCATTCATCTATGGAAGCTGTGGGTATGCTGGCATCTGTAATCTGTCCTCTTGTGAAAAGCTCTGGTCCAAGCGTGTCTGCTTCCTTGTTATAAGTATATGTTAGCTTCTTTATAAATACGTTATTTTTATCCCAATAATTATCATTTGCTTCAAAAACCCTAGAGTTCTGTGGTTCAAAGGTTTTTAATATATAAGCACCATTATAAAGGAGCGTTTTATTGTCAGTCCCAAATTTAGAGCCTGTCTCCTGAAGGAATTTACCATTTACAGGGAAGAAACAGACATAGGTCAGCATGGACAAAAAGTAAGGTGTAGGCTTTTCTAAGGTGTATTCCAAAGTATATTTATCCTTAGCTTTTACACCTACTTGAGAAAAATCTGTTATTTCTCCGTTATAATATTTTTCACCATTTTTTATTACGCTGTAAGCTACATTAGCTGTATCGGAATTATTTTTCTTATCCAATACATACTTAAGAGAATCTACAAAGTCCTGAGCCTGAAGTTCATCATACTCTTTTCCGTCATAGGTCATCCACTTTACACCTTTTCTTAAATTAAAAGTCCATGTAAGACCATCGGAAGATTGGGTCCAGCTGGTAGCTAAAGCTGGCTTGATAACTCCGTATTTATCATATTCTGTTAGAGAATCCACCAAATTTGCATCTGCTGCAAATTCATTTTCCTGAGATGTAATTAAATAATTTAGTGTAGTAAGTTCCCCTGAATATACTGTTGAGTATTCTTGCTTTACATTGCTTTCATCATCTTTTTTTGTTTTTTTCCCACAGCCTGCAAGGACGGAAACTGTAAGAATAGCTGTCATAGCTAAAATAAATGCTTTTTTCATGACTTACCCCCTATTTTTAAATGCATAAATATTCATCTATCTTATATTTAATTCATGTAAGTTCCATCTAGTTATCTCAATATAAAATAGATGTTTAATAACAATTTACCTGCGTAATAACCCCAAATTACACGCCTTAAATTTATATTATAGTAATTGTATATTATATTTTTTATTAAAGAGCCTTACAGGAAAAATTTATGTCTATTTATAAATCCACTCATATTCATGTATAATTATTGATAAAAGTAAAATTTAAACCAATACATCGGCACCCATTTTATCAAATTAAAACCAAGCTATTTTTTAACTCTAATAAACTGGTCTAAATCTATATTGTAAATATCATATTTTTTATAAGCATCATCTTCGAAATGCCACCACTCCGTATCAATGATTAAAAAACCATTTGAAAGCATAATCTCCGTCATAAGATTTAAATTATCTCTTTCTTCACTGCTCATGAATTTGTAATTTCTATAGGCTTTTTCTGAAAAATCATCAAACTCTGATGGCATTCTTAGCTCTTCCCCGTTTTCTTTCACAAGAGTTATATCCACAGCGGTACCCC
The DNA here is from genome assembly GCF_032335695.1 of Clostridium sp. 19966. Taxonomy (NCBI): domain Bacteria; kingdom Bacillati; phylum Bacillota; class Clostridia; order Eubacteriales; family Clostridiaceae; genus Clostridium; species Clostridium sp. 19966. The sequence continues at coordinate 3,098 of NZ_JACTOJ010000049.1, read as the reverse complement.
TGTTATGTCTTGAAGCATTTTTATTAGGATTTGCCACGAAGCGATCATCTCTAACCATATCCCAAAATATTCTTTGCACATATATGGGCCTGTAAGCATCCCATACCTTTATTTTTAATCCCAGCTCTTTAAAATCCCTGTTTGCCCTTGAAAGCTTTAAAGCAGTCTCTTCTTGCAGCACACACACCTCTGCAGGATAGATTTTTTTCCTAGTAAAATTGTTTTCTTTAGCGTACCTCAGATCGATAATAAAACCATCATCTATATCGCACACATTTACCAATCCATTTATATTCTTAATCCCCTGCATATTTTATACCTGTTATTCCTAGTCCTGCCCCCTGCTGAAGAGTTATTACACTTTCATCAAATATAGCTCCTCCATCTACGGGATCTTCGCTGCAAAGTACGGGACCATCTAAATCGATTTTGGTTATTATACTCTTAGCTGCTGCTAGCTGCACAGCTGCAGTTACACTGACTTTAGCTTCCAGCATACAGCCTATCATGCACTCTACTCCATATATCTCTGCTAATGAACATATTTTTAATGCATTGTATATTCCTCCGGTTTTCATTAATTTAATATTTATGAGATCAGCAGCTCTATTTTGCATTATTTTTAATGCGTCCATAGGTAAAAATACACTTTCATCCGCCATAACCGGTGTAAACACATTATCTGAAACAAATTTCAAGCCTTCAATATCATGAGCTTCTACGGGCTGCTCCACAAATTCTATATTTAATCCTAAGTCCTCCATCCCCCTTAATATCCTTACTGCCTCTTTAGGCTTCCAACCCTGGTTTGCATCTATTCTTAAATCAACATCTTGTCCCACAACTTTTCTTATAGCTTGAAGCCTCTTTATATCAAGCTCACTATCCTTCCCCACCTTTACCTTAAGGGTTCTATATCCTCTATTTATGGCATCAATGCTGTCCTCAGCCATTTCCTCCGGTGAGTTAACACTTATAGTTATGTCTGTTACTATTTCTTTTCTATATCCGCCTAGAAGCTTGTATAAAGGTGCATTGTATAGCTGTCCATATAAATCATAGACAGCTATATCAACCGCAGCCTTTGCGCTGGTATTTTTAACAATGCACTTATTTAGCGTAAGCATTATTTCTTCTATATTTTCTATATCCATACCTATTATAGATTTTTTGATTATCTCCACCGCAGATAGAATCGAGCCTGTAGTATCCCCTGTTATCACCGCAGTGGGAGGTGCTTCACCATAGCCCACATTGCCAGTGTCAGTTATTATAGTCACAATAGGATCTTCCACACTATTAACTGTTCTAAGCGCAGTTTTGAAAGGTCTCTTAAGAGGAACTGAAATAAATTTTATTTTTATATCCACAATCTTCATATTACTTTTCTCCCATATTATCTACATAGTTATATACAAGCTTTGAAACACTACCTATAGCATTTCTAGCATAATTGTCGCTTAAAGCATCCCAGGTAAGCATTACAAAAATATAGCTCTCCTTATCAGTAAATACTATTCCTGCATCGTGCTTGATGTTGGTGAGATCTCCAGTTTTATGAGCTACTACAATGTCATCTGGAATATCTATTCTCATCATGGAACTATCTAACTGTTCCTTCATTATATCCAGCATCATATCACTGTAATGTTTATTTATGATTTGTCCATCATAAAGCATTTTTAAAAACTTTCCTACATCTTGAGCGGAAGTATAATTCTCAAGACCTTTTTCCTTAGCATCCATATCCATCATTTTTCTCTGAAGTAAAGTATCCTTAAAGCCTAATTGGCTGATATAATCATTTATGTCTCCCATGCCAAGCATATCTATAAGCTTGTTGGTAGCACTATTATCACTTTGCACTATCATGAGAGTTATAAGATCTAGTATTGTATAGGAATTGCTTTCATCAAGCAGGTACACTATGCTGTAGGGCACCCTATTTTTTCCCTCCACAGTAACTTTATCATTAAGCTTCCATCTGCCAGAATTACAGGTTTCAAAAGCCTTAGCCATAATAAATAATTTAATGATAGAAGCGGATGGAACCACTACTTTCTCATCTATGCTGCATTGGCAGCCTGACTTTAAATCCTTAAAATATATGGAATACTTCACTTTTTTTTGCTTCATAAAATCTAAAATAATATGCCTTAACATTCCATAACACCCCTTAGCTTTAATGTTTAGATTAACTCTAGGACTCTAATTAATCAATGCTTCCTAGACTGAATTACTATATTTTATCAATATTACATATATCCACAGGTATATGATATACTTTTTTAATATATGCAGATATTTTTAAGTTGCTACTGAGTAATTCCATATGCAAGCAAAAAAAGCAGAGAAGCCTGATTGACTTCTCTGCTTTTTCATTGTCTCTGTTTTAGTCTGCTACTTTAGTTCTAACTTGGACACATTTTTATCCACAATTTGAGCAGCAGATTTACCTTTTAAATCTCCACCTGTGGATGAAAAAATATTTTTGTTTATGAAAAGATCCATAACTGTTGATACCTGTTCATTAGTAAGATCCTCTTTTATATAATCCAAGGTAAAAGAGGTACTCTTATTAGCTTCATTGGTAAAGGTCATTGATAATGTTTTTGCCATATTAAATCACTCCTCCCTATGCTTGTATGATGACTGAGTCATCGCTTCTTAAAATCTGAACCACAGGATACTGCAAAAGCCCTGCCACTGCACTTGCTATAGCAAATACGTCTTCATCTGCCGCATTCACCTTTACCTTAGAAAATTTAATTGATTTTACAATGTCATTTCCCTTTGCATCTACCCCCTGTTTAATCTTAAGTGTAATGGCACTACTGTTCTTTGTTGTTTGCACTGCCATGTTCATCATCCCCTTTCACTTACTAAATATGCAAATGCAGGAGAAACTATCAGGTGAGGAAAATTTTTTTATGCTTATATTTATTACAAAAAACAAAAAAACTGCTAAGTTATTCTTAGCAGTTTTTAACCTGGCAACGTCCTACCCTTCCACCCAGTCACCCGGGCAGTACTCTCGGCGATACAGCGTTTAACCATCGTGTTCGGAATGGGAACGGGTGTAGCAGCTGTTCCATAAT
>NZ_JACTOJ010000048.1:0-14145 GCF_032335695.1 Clostridium sp. 19966 | reverse complement strand
ATTCAAGTTTGAAGTTTATGTCACCAAATGAATTTTATAACCTTCATTTTGGAGAAAATCTAACTAATATTCAAATAAGGGTGTAATTCTAAGAAATTTAGAGAATTTATTAGGTTTTGTCCAAAACCAAGGGGTTAATCCGCAAACAATTAATAACTTTAGGGATTTTCGATATTTTTTCTCATGTTGTTTTAGCAATTATTAATGAAAAAACCTTGTAATCATTTCAATGTTTTATATTGGTAAACGTAACTCCATATATCGACGGAATTTTCCGTCGATCACTCCACGTCCGCAAAGTACCCCTTGAATGTTTCCTGTTACTTTATAATGCATTCCCTCTGCACGTTTGATCATTGGCTCAATTTTTTCTCGATTAAATAACCCCATTTCGCCCATATCTATAATTGTACATAAACACGTCTTTAATGGTGATTCAATTCGTTCGCCATTAATTGGAGGTTTTAATATATCTGCATATTTTTTATCGATGCAAAAAAACCATTGATCATCATTTTTTTTAAACTCAACAACTGAATCTGAAAAAACTCCATACTTTGAAGACAAGAACCATTGACCAATTTCCTTCGAGGCAGAAATTTTTTTATAATTATCTCCTTTCGCTTGGAAGGAGCAGTATGCATACTGTTCTGGTATCTTTTTGACCCAAAAGTTGTTTAGATTTAATGCTGACATCTCTGTTCGTTCAATCATTTCTAAACATCTTTGTTTAAGTAGTTCGTCATATTGAATTTCTTGATCCAATTTCTTATAAAACTCTATATAATTAGCAAGCAACTTTTCTACAAAGTTACCTTCTTTTAATGTCGTTGTTTGTTTGATATTAATATCAAATCTCGTAAGTTGAATCGCCTCTCCTAATTGAAATAAATCCATAGTTGTATAAACTCGATAATTATTCGTTGTTGATCTTTTAGGTCTAATTACCCCACATTTTTCATAATACCTAACCATTTCCTTAGAAATATTTAGTATTTCTGCAATATCACTAATACTATATTCTACCATCGCTTTTCCTTTCCCCATTCATCACATTTACAGACACAGTATCAATACTATTCTCTTAAGCACTTATGCTAAACGCGAGCAGGCAAACTGTCTACTCTAAATATAACATTACTTATAAATTTACACTAAAGAAAAGTAACCCTTGTCAGCAATCTCATCCTGTTTGCTATACTCCTTACATTGTGGTCAATCCCTACTTTTTGCCTTCCTAACCACATTTCGTCATCATTACTACCGTCTCCACATGTGTCGTGTTCTGTATAGGAACACACTTTTTCGTCTTTTGAATCACCATTAGATTTTACCACATCTTTACCTTTTAATGAATGGCTCATGCCAGAATTAAATATGAATGTTAGCATATATGGATCTTTATTTCCTTCTTCATCAGTTCCACCTAATATTATTTTATTAACTGCACTTTCAAAAACTACTCTATCAAATTCTCTTATAGGTTTATTGCTATCAAAAACCTTTCTAAAACTTTCGATTCGTTTTTTCACATCAATATTATCTTCATTAACAAGTTCTGCTTCATCTCTTTTAGCTTTAAGTTTTTCTAACTCAGTTGATAGTTCAGTATATTTAAGTTCATAAGTATCTTTGTCTATCATTTCATCTATTCTCATATCAACTAATTTTTTAATCTTATTTTCTATAGAAGAAACTTCTCTTTGCAGCTTTTTTAATTCTTTTATAGAATTAGTAGCATTAATTGTATTTTCTACTGTTTCCATAAATTCTTCTACTATTTCTTTATTTTGAAGACAAAACATATTAAATGCTTCAAGAAATGCATTTTCTATAATCTTTTCATCTATGCCTTTACTATCTGGACAGTATTTTTTACCTTTTTTAGTTGATACTACACAATGCCAAATAGTCTTTTCATGAGAAGTACTGCTATGCCATCTTCTTCTTGTAGCAGTTCCTCCGCAAAAGCCACATTCTATTTTACTGCTAAATGCAAACTGTCTGCTATATTTTTCTTTTCTTCCCATGTTGCTGCTTCCTGAGTTTCTCTTATTTAATATCTTCTGAGCTTCATTAAACATTTCTTCTGAAATAATTGCTTCGTGATGTGAGTTAATATAATATTTTTCTTCTTCTCCCATATTATCAAGCCTTCTATGAGATATTGGATCTACTGTAAAAGTCTTTCCTAGAAGCAAATCTCCTTTATATTTTTCATTTTTAACAATTCCTCTTACAGAACCATCATTCCAGCTTGTACTTCCTTTTTTTGTTTTATATTTCAATTTGCTCAGCTCTTTTGCTATTACAAAACACCCTGCACCTTCCACATACCTTTGAAAAATGTATCTAACGGTCTTAGCTTCTTCTTCATTTATTGTAATTACTTTATTTATTGGATCATAGTCATACCCTAAACAGCCATTGAACCCAACCATTTCTCCTCTTTTCATTTTCATCTTTAATCCCATTTTTACATTAGCTGAAATAGATTCACTTTCTTGTTGAGCTAATGAACTTAAAATAACAAGCAGCATTTCACCATTCATTGTCAGTGTATTTATATTTTCCTTTTCAAATAAGATTGCAACATTATGTTCTTTAAGAAGTCTTACATATTTTAATGTGTCCAATGTGTTTCTTGCAAATCTAGATATTGATTTAGTTATAATTAAATCAATCTTTCCATCTACTGCATCATTTATCATTCTTTGAAAATCTAATCTTTTATCTATTTGAGTCCCACTTATTGCTTCATCTGCATATATATCAACAAGTGCCCATTCTGGTTTATTTTCTACCATATTTCTATAATGTTCTACTTGTGAATTATAACTGCTTAATTGCTCTTCTGAATCAGTGCTTACTCTGCAATAAGCAGCTACTCTTAATCTCTCAATAACCTTTTCATTATTTCTATTAACTCTATTTGTACTGGCTTTTATTACTTGTACATCTGCCATATCAATCTCTCCTCAAACTGTATTCCTATTACTTATTAGTTATAATTTTATACTGTTTAAGGTATTTTTTCAAGGCATTATAATCTTATATTTTTTCATAAGTTCATTTTTTATAGCCATGAACTCTTTGTCCGATATCATATTGAGCTTCAATAATTGACTAAGCATTGCAATTTGAATACTATACTTCATATTATTATCCATATAAAAATCTCCCCCAAACACTCATTAAAAATAGAAAAAGCAGCTACCTTCGTAACTGCAATGTTTTATAAAAAATAATCTTCACTTTTTACTTTCCTAAAAAATCTTCTTACTTCATCTATGGAATCTGTAACCTTGTAATCTTTAAGAGCTTCAAGCACCCTTCTTCGATATTTGCCATCTTTATTTATTCGTGCATCTAATATAGATATAACACCTGTATCAGTTTCACATCTTACTAATCTACCTATTCCCTGCTTTAGTTTTATAAGCATTTCTGGAAATATTACTTCATCTATAAATTCTTTTAAGTTCTCGTAAGCCTTTTTCTTTTCATCAATTATAGGTGTGGGAACTATAAATGGTAGATTTACAACTATAAGTGATGAAAGAATATCTCCAGGACAATCTACCCCTTCCCAAAAAGAACCTGTAGCAAACAGCACTCCATTTCTACTGTTTTTAAATCTTTCAATTATATTCTTTTCACTTTTATTCATCTTCATTGTTGGATATTTTATTATATTCTGAATATTTTCATAGATCTTTGACATTAACGAATATGAAGTAAAAAGTATTACAGCATGTCCAAAGCTAACTTCTATGATTTTTGATATTTCCTCTGACAAAGCTGTAATATACTCTTCACTCTGCTTATTGGGATAAGGTATTTTTTCGCTTATATATAGTAGTGTATTTTCTTTAAAATTAAATGGAGAAACTACACTTATTTCTTTAATATTATTTTTACTTAAAATATTGATTCCTGTATTACTCTTAAAATAGTCAAAGCCTTTATCATCAGACAAAGTAGCAGACGTTAGTATTTTGGGAGAACCACTTTCCCATAATACTTTGTTTAGTTGCCTTTCTAAATCTTTTGGTACACAGGACAAACATATTGAATCTTTATTTATCGGATTTTCAAGCCAATAAATTATTCTATCAGTTTGAAAAACCCTTATATTTTCTTCTAGCTCATCTAAAATAAATTGTATATTTCTGTTTTTAATGATATCTCGATTACAATAAGTTTTAATATCTAAAATTTTTTGCTTCATATTATATAGCAGCTTTTTCTCATATCTGCTTAATTTTATTTGAATTTGAGAATTTTCTTCAATATCAGATAAATTGCCTTTTGATATTAAACTATTGAATAAAGAACTTTTTATTTTATTCAATTCCTGCAATTTAGATTTTGCTATTTTTAAATATGCTTTATTACCTTTAAGACTACTATTCATAATGTTAATAGCCATGGTAATGTCTTCACTGGATAACTTCTTTCCAAATATTTGTGCAGCAGCATCATTTAACTTATGAGCTTCATCAACAACTACTGCAAAGTGTTCTGGAATTAAGGTTCTTTTTCCTGATGCTCTTTTTACAGCATCAGCTAGATAATAATTATGGTTGCATACTTGAAAATCATGTTCTGAAGATTTCATATACTCCAAATGCTTTAAATAATTACATCTATCAAAATAATAACAAGATCTATCACAAGCTTTGGGAACATTAATCTTTTGCAATATATGATTTTTCAAGCCCTTATACTCATCTAAGTCTATTCCCTTATCAGGTATTTGAAGTTCATTTAATTTTTGTAACAATTCCTTATCAATAGCTTTATTACTGCTTTTTAAGTAATTCATAAACCTTTCATATCTTTTTATACAAAAATAATGCTCTTTCCCTTTTCTTAACACAGCTTTTATTGGCTTATTTATAATTTTATTTTCTTGCAAGATTCTTGATAATTTTGGTACATAATCTTTTATAATTGCATTTTGCAGCTCTATACTCGATGTTGAAATAACACTGGCAGCTGTATCAGTTCCTTCATTAGTAAATATATATTTAGTTTTCCTTTGTCTTTCGTAAAGTGAGTGAACTAGACAAGCTACTATATAAGCATAAGTTTTTCCTGTACCTACAGCAGCCTCACAAATTGCAATTTTATTTTCTATTATTCCTCTATACATTGCTTTTGAAAGTTCAATTTGATTTTCTCTAATCTTAAAGCCATTTTCAGCCATAAGCTTAATAAAAATAAATTCAATCATATCCTCTGGATCATCTTTTAGTTTTACTTCATAATTAGAAGAATTCAAAAGTCTTTCTATCAGAATATCTTTAAGCTCTTCCGAATAGATTTTCTTACTTCTAAGTATAATTTCACTTTTATTCTTCTTTATATTTATAACGTAATAAGTATTTATACATTTGTTTTCTTTAACCGCAAATATATAATTTTCAAAAGTAAATAGATATTTATATTCACCCTTGAACTTATTATCTTCAATATATTTCTTTAATTTCTCTTCATCTGCCAAGTCTATATCATGCACATGCATCTCTCCTTATCCAATCGGTGTATAGCTTGACAACAGAAGGATACGGTGGCATAAATTCTAAATCCACCGCATAGTTTCCACTGTCAAGCTTATTACTAAACAGTTATTTTTCTGTATCATATTTGTTCTCAACCTCCCTGATACAACTTAAGGGAATATATCAAGTTGTTTTGGAAAAACATCATATAAGCTGACATGGCTATAAGTTCTCAAGCCAAATGAGCGTTATCCTGTCATTCATTGCAGGCTGCCCAATGCCGATAAGCGTTCAAGGCAGAAGTATCATTATTTATCCCTTTGCCTTTCATCGCAAGTAATCCCTCCACGGATTATTTAAAGCCAGATTGATTCGCTCTCAATAAATGGTCATGGCGCTCTGCTTAAGTTGCTTGCTGTGTCCCCAGCGGCAAAGGTTGCTTTCTTGATATACCGTATATTAAGTTTTCAAGGAGCGTAAAAGCATCTATAAAAAATGCCTTCACTATATAGCCTTGAGAAATGCCTTTAGGGGACAAAATATATAAAATTTATTTATTTTTTTCTAAACTTGCTTTTAATTTTTTAATTGCTCTTTGATGCTTCTTTTTAGCAGCTTCATCTTTAACTTGTAGTTTTATCGCTATTTCATTTATAGAAAGACCAAATCTATATCTAAGTTCAATGACTTTTAGATCTTCTTCTTTTAAATTCTTTAATGCTCTCAGTAAGCTTGTCTCCGAAATTAAATCTACAAAGCTCATAAGTTTTTCTGCTTCTTTTTCCACCTCAGAATCTTGTTCGTTTTCAGCAGATTCCAATGGTACATCGCAGCTTTGAAGATATTCTAGTGAAATATTGTGTCTGTAATATTTCCTCTCGTTGTTTTCCTCTTTTTTAATTTCTTCTTCAATAACCACCTTGAATTCTTCATAAGCTATTTCTTTTTCTTCCTTTGACATTTTTAATAACTCCTTTCAGAACGCAAAAAAGGAGCCGCACAAAAATGTGCGACTCCTCTTGAGCGTTATATTTATTTTTATTTTTGGGCATAGAAAAAGCCCTGAAGCGTAACTAAACGCTTCAAGGCTTTTAAAATATGCAATATTATTCCTATTGTATATATGTTATCAGTATCAAAGTATAATGTCAGTACCAACGTAGTATCAGTTAAGTATCAATCTTGTATCAGCTCTAAACTCTTAAGCTCTTTAATAAAATTAGGAAATAAATATCCCCATAAAATTGTTCCTAATAAATTTATAGCATTCCGCTTTTCTCTATAATATGTAGCACGAGAGCAACATAAATACTCAAGTATTTCATTTTCACAATAAGGATAAGCTGAAATGTAAATTTTATATATTATTGAATAATACCTCTCTCCATTCTCTGGATATGATTTTAACATCATCAATGCTTTTTCAATTAAATTAATAATACTTTTACTATCTGCAATAGATTGAAGTCTACTTTCAAGCTTAGCTTCAGATATAAATTCTTCTGTATCTGTTAAGTTTTCAATAAGCTCGTCTAGTTTTTTCCCTGAAAAAGAAATTGAATCCGCTTCTATCTCTTCAAAGGAGTTATTAATTCTCCATAATACCTTGTTATAAAGTTTTAAAAGTAATTTTGTGTTGTGATAAATATTAGGACTTACTTTTAAATTCCCTCTTGTTCTTATTAATCCCAAATTAAAATTATTGCTTTGAATTTCACCATAGCTATCCATTTCCACATCCCCTTTACACTTTAGCATTGACAGTAACTTAGTTCTAATCTACAATATATTTAAGAACTTTCGTTCTATTTCTAAGTATATATTGGCAAATTTATCTTGTCAATAACTTTTCAGAACAAATGTTCTTGTATTATAATAATATTGGAGGTCATAGAAATGAATTTCGGTGACAAATTAAAGCAGCTTCGTAAAGAGGCAGGCTTATCTCAAGAAGATTTGGCAAGGCAATTAAATATAACTCAAAAATCAATATGTAATTACGAAAATAATACTAGATTTCCTAAAGGTCAAAAGATTATTACTGGACTTGCTGAGATATTTAATGTATCTGTAGATTATTTAATTTCTGATAATGATGATGCCTCGAGGAATGAAGATTTTATTTCAAGTGCAAAAACTGAGTTTGGTTATAAAGGAAAAAAAGAAGCTGAAATGATTTTAGATAGAACTTCTGCCATTTTTGCTGGCGGAGAGTTATCTGAAGATGATAAAGATGCATTTTTTAAATCTATTACAGAAATATACTTTGATGCTAAACATAAGGCAAGGAAAAAATATGGCAGGAAGACTACTGAGGATAAAGACAGCCATAAAACACCTTAAAGGAGCAATTGCTTATGACTAAATTTATCTTAAAAGAAGTAAACAGACTTGTTAAAAAATATAAGACACGTGATCCTTTTGAAATTGCTGAAATGATGAAAATAAATGTCTGCTATCATGAACTTGGCAATCTTAAAGGGTACTACTTTTATCAATCTAAGTTTCGCTACATAGTCATAAATAAAAATATAAAAGAAGAACTTTTCCCAATAATCTGCGCTCATGAATTGGGTCACGATAGATTTCATCAAAGCTTTGCAACGAATGATCCTATAAGAGAATTTTCATTATTTGATATGAAATCAAAACCTGAAAGAGAAGCTAACATTTTTGCTGCTGAACTATTAATTCCTGATAAAACAATTATGGCTTTATTTAAAGAAGACTGTACCTATGCCAATGTTGCTGCTGAATTAAAAATGCCAATTGAGCTTGTGGATTTTAAAGGACAGATACTTAAATCTAAAGGATTTGACATAGGCCAATTTTGTATTTCTGGTGGAGATTTTTTGAAAAGATAAATAAATCTCCGCCAAATTTCACCATTATACTTCATCATAGTAAAGTTGTGCCTCTTTTATCCTCTTCATATTATTTATATATTAAATCTGTTTATTATCCTCAAACATATTAATTACTTTTGGTATTTCATATCCCCATATAATTGTGCTTAATAAATTTATAGCCTCTTTCTTCATTCTAAAATAGGTAGATCTGGATATAGCTAAATGTTCAAGTATGTAATTTTCTTTATACTTCTCTTTTGCTAAATATGAATATCTTAATATGCTATAATACAACTCTCCAACTTCCGGATACTTCTTTAAAATGTCAAAAGACTTGTCTAAGATTCTTATAATGCAATTACTATAAGTTAAATCCTGAAGATTTTCTTCTATTTTAGATCATTATAATATATTATATTTCATTTCTTGCTTTACATGAAATATAAAGACGAAATTAAAGCTAAATATTGAAATCCATACTTAATTTGTAATAGGTATTATATTTTTCAATAGGTACATATTCAATTACTTTTTACTTATATCAGTTTTTATCTGTCCATATATAATTTATCGCCTAAGTTTTGGTGCAAAACTATGTGATTTTTACAATTCCACTTACTATGTACTGAACTATCAATATCCATTAACAGACACACATCCCTATACTTTATAGTTTGGGTCGGAAAATCTAGTTTATTTTTTCTACTTATATATAAAAACATTCCCAAACCACAAGTCAAACTTGTGATATTCTTAAATACAATAAAAAACTCCCTTGAATTAGGGAGTTCCATCTGTCGTCTTTATTTATATCTTAAACTTGATAATATTTCTGGTTATTAATTTTGTAGAATACTTTAATCATTCCTAAATTGACGTTTTTTTAATAGCTTGATATCTAGTCTGTTCTCACCAGCATCTTTTTTGAGAACTTCAACAATTTCAATAAGATTACTAACATCCATAGAAGTCTGTTTTAGAGAGCCCATAATTAAATTCAACTTATCATAAACAGTTCTATTTTCATGCTTATTATAATATCCCTCATGATCTTTAAATATTACATGCCCATCTACAAGTAATTTGACCTTTTCATCTATATTTTCAATAAGTTCAATATTTTTAATGATTTGTTTTTCTAACTTATCCATTCCTTCATATACTTTTGAAAAACCTTCTTGCATATTTGAACACACTTTACATATTAAATTTAATAATTCGTTGTTATCAGCCATATTCCAATCACTCCCTTGTATGCCACAAACAAAAGCATATACGATAGTAATAAATGCTCTGCCCCTTTTAATAATTTATCACAAAACTACTTCATGTAGCATTAATTATAAATATCTAGATCTGAAGTACTTTATATTGAAACATTTTTAACTTTTTCTAAATCTCTAGTTAATATCTTATTTATAACACTTTTTATGTTAATGATTTCAATTGATTTATTATTATCACACAAAATTATACTTTTTTCTCCTTTGGTCATTAAAATAATATTCTTATGATTAAATTCTATTATTTTATTATAGTCAACATCCACATCCCAACATACTACATAATGATATGTATTTAATGGATGCTTATGTTTAAATAAATTACTTAATTTATACTCTATTTCTACCAGAACATTATTATTTTTTTTATCTAAACAAATCATATCTGTTGCTGCAATTCTGGAATATGTAACTACTTTTGATATAGCTCCAATAAATTCTTTAGTTTTATCATTAGAAAGCAATGCAACAAACCACATAGCCACTTCATATTCAGAATATGGCTTTTTTTTAATGGGAATACAATCTATTAAAATATCATCAAGTTTTTCAAGGTTATTTAAATTTTTATTTATTGATTCAAATTTACGTCTTGCTGCATATTCTTCTTCCTCTTTCTTTCTTAAATTAAAATAGTATTCTTGTGCTATAGGTTTTATTTTAGTATTTATAATTTCCTTTGTCTTCTCCAACACCCATTTAACTTTTGGATCATTTTCATTAGATAAATTATTTCTGTCTGCAGTTAATTCAAAAGATTGAGAATTGACCAAAATATGGTAATGGTAGTATTGTTCATCATTCAACAAATCAACTCTTCTTAAAAATGGAATAAAGTCCTTTGCTAAGTACAATCCAAATCTTCCTTTATATGTTTCGCCTTTTTTTAATCTAGAAATTTCTTTTCTACGATTTATGCCTGCCACTTCGCCATATACTTGAACCGATACAAATTCTCCATTTATATTAGTTTCTAGATGAAATGGTCCAAAATGCCTGCAATAATTTACTGTTCTTCTATATATTTTTTCATTTATATCTTCATCAGGTAATTCTTGTGGTTGTGCAAATATATGTACTCCTATTATTTCTTCATTTTGATTTAAGATACCATCATTTATAAATACTTTGGGAGCTATTTGCATATTTTTAATATTTTTATAAAGACTTGGGATACTAGCAAATATATTTTTAAAACTTCCTGCTGCTGTAAACCATTGAATATAATCTTTAATTGTTTCACAATTAAAATACTTTTCTGGATTATCTATCTTATAATTTTTCATTATGACCATAGTTCCACTTTTAAATTCAAATTTTTCATTAAATACCTCAATAGTGTATTGAGGTATTATACCCTCATTTAGCTTTTGCCATGGATTTGCCATTTCTGCTTTATAAACCTTTTTGTTCTTTATCTTAGTAACCACTGATATTAAATCACTCTTATAATATGTTTTTGTTCCCAACCCCTTTTCACCTATTCCTAAGTTATTCTTATTTGAATCTCCTAAATTAAAGAATTTATGAATTGCATCAATATCCATACCTTTTCCATCATCTTTAATTATTATTAAAAAATCTCCATTATTATTTCTGCAAATATCTATATATATATTTAGTGCTTCTGCGTCAAATGAATTACTTATAGCCTCTCTTATTATTTCTAATGGATTAATAATATTATGTGCAATTTCTTTAAATATTGATACCTCTTTTACTTTTGGAATAAAAACATTCATATATGACCTCCAAATTAATTTTATAATCTTTCAAAGTGTGCTGAATGAGCACACTTTATTGTTTCCTATTTACTAAAATTAATACATAGTATTAAAAATAGCGAAAGGAGGATTATTATAGAAATCAAAAATATTTTAGGCCCATCTATACGATTTTATAGACGTAAGCTAGGTATTTCACAAGATTTCTTAGCTGCCAGATTGTCAACTAACGGACTTAAATTTGATAGAACAATGATTTCAAGAATCGAAAATCAAACTAGAATATTATATGATTATGAAATTTTGAGTATCTGTAATGCACTTTCTATATCTGTTAGTGACCTATATGAAAAAATAACTTAAAGAAGTATTGAAAAATAACAACAAATCATTTTTCAATACTTCTTCTTTTTACAAATAACTTATCAAAATTTTCACTGAATATCTTCTTTACCTAAATAGTCTTTAATAATTTTGCTTTATCTAATCATAATCCACTTCTTTAATGCTCATTATAAAATTATATTGTTAAATTTAAATTTCCACACCTTCTCTTTCTACATTTTTAATCAAAGGAGATATATTTTTGTATTTATTATAATAACTAATGCTCATATCATATATATTTATCATAATGCCATATTTTACCGATATTTCAGATATTAAATCATCTATATTTTTTATTCTAGTTTCATCATATACTAAAAAAATGTCAATATCAGACTAGTTACTATAGTCACCTCTTGCGAAAGAACCATATAATTTTAATTGTTTAACACTATCTCTCAATAGTAAAATAATATCTTTCTTAACTTCATTAAGTAACCTAGATAATTCACAATTCCCTATGCAAGTCTTTATAATGCAACTCATAAATCGCCTCCATTTTTATAATTATTCTCTTCTTTGTCTGTCAGTAATTTATTTGAAATAACGAATCAGAAAATCTATACTAATTTATTACAAATCATTTTTGTATATTCAATTCACATGTAAAATTTAACCATTACTAAATCTTCAACAATAAGTTTGCCTTTTTCCTCATGTTTCTTTAAATATCAAATACAATCCTTTGATTATGATAAGTTTTCTTTACTTAATTTTAGAGCATAGTAGGCATCTCCTTATTTTGTATTCTAATTTAATTATACTAAATCTACATGCTATACGTTCATTTTACACTACTTATTGTAAATTACTTATAAGAAAAAGATAGTATTAAATTACTAATAAAGTAAGTTCAATACCACCTTTTTCTTATTTTTTTATTACTTCAATGAAATTTCTAAAGGCTACTACAATCTTCAAAGTAATCATCTTGCAAAAAATAAATTCTTTGTAGTTTTTCTACATAATAATATCTATCTGAATTAATTACCTTAATCATCTTATCAATATATTCTTTGGATTTTTCTACTCTTTCTTTATTTTTACAAATTTTGCATTCATCATGACACTTATCTACATTATCTTTTAAATAAGGTTCTACTAACAACATGTACCTTTCTAGCATATTTTTTATATCTTCATACTGCTCTTCGCAATAATCTTGAAATATAAGATTATTTGCATCACTCATTCCTAACATAAGAATATGTAGATCCTCTACAATTTCTCTATATTCACACTTATTACACTTTTCAAATCTTTCTTCCATAATAAATCAACTCCTTTATTTTTATATAGTATAACTTGAAAAATTAAAATTAAATTAATGAAAAAATAATTATTTTTATTTACATTACTAATTACAATTCTTCTATTATTAAAAATAATATTATGAAGGTAAATCAAAAAAAATTTGTATTTTCAATTTATGAAATTCTAGGTAAGTCAGATAAATATAAAAGAAAAAATATAACTAACTGGATTTGTGTATAAGAATAACGACTTAAACCAAAATGAGTTTATAATATGATGATTTATAATGGTATGTTGAGACACCGGTATGTAAATTGCTTGAATTAGATATGGTAGTAATAATTTAGAACTAAACGTTCTTGGAAATTTCATTGTGGGTATAGGTTGTTTATTACTAACACTTGCCCTCACCGAGAGTACTTAACTGTATTGCAGAATCTGGAAATTCTAATTCTACACAAAAAGACAACAATAATAATAACACTGCTGCAGCTGATGATACAATAATTGGATAAGGATTAAATAAATTTAATCTATCACAGTAACCTCCAGCTTTTCATGGCATTCATTATTAATATTGTGGTATTCTTTAAGGTTATTATCTTTCCTAAATTTTATTACATACTGTTTTCATTCCCTCTCCATAAATACCATCTAATTTTCCTTGATAATACCCTTTTTCCTTCATCTTTCTTTGTACCTCTAAAACATCTACCTTCTATCACCTGGTTTTAGAGTCACTCCCACCTTTTCAAATGTACCTTATTGACTAGCCAATTACACTCCACTGCGACTTTTTCACCAATTAAATTTAATCTATATAAAAAGATATATGATTATCTGCCGGAAAAAACATTGGCAGATAAAATAATTAAGGTAAGAAAATCTAGTAACCTTGATAGAATAGAATTTGGTAAAGCCATTGCCCATTATTGGTCTTCTGTACAACAATGGGAATTAAATGAAATATACCCTAAGCCAAATATAATAAAAGATATTTGTGATACATTCAATATTGACTTAAAATACTTGGAGCTAGAATATAAATAGTACAAGTCAAAATGAGAAAATCCTATAGATTAAAAGGTGGTACAATAAATGTATCAGATGAAGGAGGATCTCATTATGGCAAAACAATTTG
>NZ_JACTOJ010000047.1:0-15150 GCF_032335695.1 Clostridium sp. 19966 | reverse complement strand
ATTTTTATTAAAATATTTATTTTTACATATTTTTTAGCAAAATCTATTTATTAATAAAAAATCTTCCAATGATTTTTTCACGGAAGATTTTTCTATAATTCTATATCAAGACTCCGTTTTAAAATGTTGATATTATCTTTGAAGTTCTAGATTTATCAAATCCTATATCAACATTTCCTTAAAACGCAGCATCTATCAAAAATCCTTTACCTTATAAGTTCCTGCAGTAAAAAATACTAAAGAGAATAGCAAAACCATTAAGGCAGGTGCCGCATTTCCAGTGTTTATAGAATTCAAAGCCCAATATTGAGGAGTAAATTTTGAAAAGGCACTTATGCTTGAAGGTAAATATTCTATTGGCATAAAGCTTCCTCCCACAAAACAGGATACACCAATCATTATCTGAAGTACTATATTTATAGTTCCAGGATTTCTACATATTCGAGTTATAAAAGTACCTATACTTAAAGAAACTAAGGTTAGAAGAATTATATTCAAAAGCATTATCGGAGAATTCTTAAGATGCGATGGAGAATTAATTATACAATTTATCACATATACTAAGAAATATCTTACAGTGGATACTATTAGCAGTGCCAACAAAACAGATCCAATTATTGTTCCTGGCTTATTGGCAGTTGTAAAGCCTCTTTTTAATATATTTTGTCCTTTTAAATTTAATAGCTCCATGGAAATGGCTATGGATGTATATAATAAGAAGCTAATAAAGATATTCATTACCACTTGGTCCGAAATATTCTGTTTATCTGAATTGCTAGCTTCTATCTTGCTGCTGGAGCTATTTAAACCCTTTAAGCTTAGATTAACTCCTTGCTTCTTCATTTCTTCTCTTAAAATCATTTTATTAATTAACGAATTAGCATAAAACTGAAAATCTCCAGCTGAATTCCCTTTTTCCCTCTCATAACATATGATTTCAGGCTTATCTTCATTTTTGATAATTTCAGAAAAATTATCAGGTATCTTGTAAAAGTTAGATATTTTTTTAGATTTCAACATTTCTGCTGCATCATCCTTTTCATATATCTTTATATCGGTATTATTCTTTATTTCATCTATAAATTCCTTACCATAAGTTCCTTTATCGCTATTTACAACTGCAGTAGTAACATGATCATCAACTTTATTTAAAATAAATCCAAAAGCCAACATAACTGCAAGAGGTATTAAAAAAGCAGATATAAACATTTTCTTATTTTTTAGTATTCTTTTTATATTACTCCACAAAATATATATAAATTTCATTTTAGCCCTCCCAATTTTTTCTAACCTTTATAATGCTTATAAATAGTAATGCTATTGCTAATAAAATTCCTATAATCATTTCATTGCCTGCTCCACTTATTCCTTGAGTTATATATAAATTCTTATAAGAATTCAAAATAAGAGAATTAGGCATTAAATTAGAAATATTCTTTATTATAGAGGCTCCCGTAAAGTCACTGTTGTAGAATACTCCTCCAAATATGCCTGTTACTACAAGAATACAGGTCATTATTGTATTAACCATGGATTCTTCCTTTATAAGAGCCACAATGACTCCTGATACAGCTGCTTGAATTAAAGATTGAATTAACGCTATTAATAAAACAGAAAAAGTATTTCCTTCAAAAGCTATACCCGCAGTTCTATTTATGAAAATATAAGCTAAATTTATGAATAAGCATATTATAAATACATATATAACAAATCCTGCAAAATAGCTTTCTTTATTATTAGGTGTTGAAAAGGCCCTTTTTAAAATTCCATTTTCCCTATCTTTATAAAAGCTTTTAACAATTGCTAATATAAGCATTATGGAAGTCATACTGAACATTGAAAGAGTGTAATATTCCCTAGCCCCCATGGTCTTATATCCTTCAATAATCTGCTCTTTTATAGTTGAAGAATCTCCCGATTGAAGTTTATTTAATAATTGAGCTATAAGCTTTTGTTTTTCATTCTGACTAATATTTAATTTATTTACATTACTTGATACTATCTCATATTGGTCAATATTTTCACTGAAAGTCTGCATGAAATTTCTTACTAATTCTACATTGTTATCCGTTCCAATTAACTTTTTTATATTGAATTCAGTAAAATCACTATTTATAGTTACACTGCATTGTGCATCACTACTTACCTCTGTGATAAAACTCTTTACTTTGTCTTGTTTTAAAATTGTATCCAGCACTTTTCCTTTGTCAGAAGCTTTATCATATTTAAATTCTACTTTTACAGCTTTAAAGTTACTTTTACCGTCAAATTCACTCTTTTGCATTGTTCCGTACATATACGCCATTATCATAGGAAAAATCAAGCAGCATAAAATTATTATTTTTCCTTGCCATAAAAAGCACATCAAATTTTTCTTTATATGAGGTAAAACCTTCATTTTTATGCCTCCTCATCCCTAAGTTTTTTGCCAGTAAAGGTTAAAAATACTTCCTCCAAAGTTGGTTCTTTTACATTTATACTCGTAACTTGAACTCCTTCCTTTAAAGCTTCATTAAGTATCTCATTTAAAGTTACCTTCTCACTCGCCACTATTTTAATATTTTCCTCAACCCACTCAGTACCTTTAACTCCTTCTAAGGTTCTAATATTAAGCATCAACTTCTTCAAATCTCCCTGACCCTTTATTTCAATGACCTTATCACTTTTAATCATTCTCTTAAGCTCTTCTTTGCTTCCATAGGCCACCTCTTTACCAAGATCCATAATATATACATTATTACAGAGAGTCTCTACCTCTTCCATGTAGTGAGAAGTATATATCACTGTGGTATCATATTGTCTATTCATGTTTTTAACTACCTCGAATATATGATTTCTTGATTGTGGATCAACTCCTACAGTAGGTTCGTCCATTATTAGGACTTCTGGATGATGAAGCATTGCTGCTGCTATATTTAATCTTCTTTTCATGCCTCCAGAATAATCTTTTACAGGTTTTTTAATGTGATCTTTTAATGCCGAAATTTCTAAAGCTTCTTCTATCCTTTCTTTCAAAAGCTTTCCTCTAAGACCATAAAGACCTCCCCAGTATTCAAGATTATCCTTTGCATTTAAGCTATCGAAAAGAGCTATTTCCTGTGGAACCAATCCTAACTTTTCTTTTACCTTTAAAGGTTCCTTGGATACTTCAGAGCCTCCAATAATTATTTCTCCCTTATCATATTTCAAAAGCCCAACCATAAGATTTATAAGAGTTGATTTTCCAGCTCCATTAGGTCCAAGCAATCCAAATATTTCCCCTTTATCCACATGAAGTGAAATATAATCTAATACCAATTTATCGTTAAATCTCTTTGTAAGGTTTTTTATATCTATATACTTCATTATTTATTCCCCCTGTCACTTGATGTTTTAATTATAGAATATTTTTTTAGTTATACCTATTACCCTAGGTCATTATATAAAATGACTTAAGTCATTAATAAAAGCATAAAAAATAACCAATGGCATTTAAATATTAAGATGCCATTGGTTAAACTTTTTTCTTTATTAATTTACTTTTTTTCTACCAACAACTAGGATTAAACATCCTGCTAATACAAATATTAATCCTGTTGCTTCAAGAACAGTACTATCTATAATAGCTCCTGTTTGTGGAAGTTTCGAATTAGTAGATGATTTTTCAGCCACAACGTATTGGCTAAAATGTGGAGTTTTGAAGGTTATAGTGTTTCCATTAACTGTTGTATCCATCTGTTCAAACTGTTTTGTGCTTTCGTTATAATAAAATACTGCTAAATTACTTTTGTTTAATCCCTTTAAGTCCTCATCGCTTAAGTTTAAAGATATCTCGGCGGTTCCATTAGCAAAATTATGAATAGCTGTAGTTTTAGCACCATCCACTACACTTAAATCGAATTCAAATACTTTTTTTACATCCTTCAATCCCTTGAGAATATCGCTGTCTGTTAATGAAGTTGCTTTCAATACTATCTTAGCTGTATCTGTTAACAAACTAGCATCTATTGCTGAGAAAGGAAGCTTTATTACTGTATTAGCTCCAGCTTTTACAGTTAAAGAGCCAGTACCATTTTTCACGTCTTTCCCAGATGCTATAGTTAATTCCACATCATTGAAACCTGTAGAATTAGCTGCATCAACAATATTTTCTGCATCTTTATTCACTGAATTTACCGTAATAGGCAATACACCATTTTGTATTGAATTTATTTGCACATTAGGTGTTTTTGGTTGCTGTGGAGCTATAACAGCTGCATTGTTTATGATGGTATATATTGCTGGCTTTGAACTTCTATTAGAAACATATACAATAATATTATCATCATCATATGCTTTTATTGAATCCATATCATTATTTACTTCATATTTGCCTATCCATTTTCCGTTTTCAAATTTTTCTACGATTCCATCATGTACTTGCCATAAATTTCCATTATGATCTACAGAAGCATACTCATTGTTACCATTTGCTACTACTGTATTTTCGGCTATAAGCTTATTATCCTTTAAATCTATACTTATAATATTATATTTATTGTTATCTTTTTCATTCCTTGTAATCATTTCTCCGCTATTTCCACTGATCTTAAGCGCCACTATTTCTGTCTCAAAAGGAATATCAAAATTAGCTGTGTATTTATTTACATTACCATTTACATCTATTTGTGTTATATAATATTTTTCATGCAAATTTTGTGATTCGTCCATCTCATGAAATGTTGCATACTCATAGAGTTTTCCATCGGATACAAACTCCTTAGTTGAAAAGTAGGAAAGATTTTCAACAACTACTCCATTAGGAGTTACATAGCCATAATTGTCTTCCATAGAATATCTATACCAGTTATCAGACATTTCGTAACATAGAATTCCATCATTAACCCTATTGTATTTTTCCTTTACTTTATCCGCAATTTTTTTATAATCTTCACTCTTATTAATCATTTTTCCATCATTAAGATCTAAGGAATAATACGAGCCCTCATCATAGCACAATAAATTTACCATATTATCTTTTGCTGATCTAGTTTCTATGTCCGTTCCAGTATATAATACGTTCATTTTTCCATGATCAGAATAAAACAATTGATATTTTGTGTTTTTTATATCATCTCCAACTAACACACCAAACGAGGCCTTGTCCTTATACATATTAATATCATAAAGTCCCCCAACAGTAGTATTTAAATATTTAGGCAAATTATCTTCAGCTTTAGCAACTTTAGCTGATAATCCCATAGGTGCAATAATCAATGCACTTACAATAAAAGTTAGCATTTTTAGACCTTTTCTTTTTGTTTTCATTTCCATCCCCCTAATTGTATAATTTATTTATAGCAATATTTAAAATATACTACAGGCTAATGGACTATTCCAGCTTTTTCATATTCGTTATTTCAACATTTGTCGACATCAAACTGAAATAGTTTTATATAGTCAACTTACTAAATTATTTTTAAAGGCGTAGATTGCTATCTGAGTTCTATCTCTAAGGTATAATTTTGACAATATGGCAGTTATGTTATTCTTTATGGTTCCCTCAGTTAAGAACATCTTTTCCGCTATTTCTTTATTAGTTAGTCCATTGGCTATTTCTTGAATTATTACTATCTCTCTGTCTGTAAGCCCTGTTCTGCTTTGAATATCTTCAGAAAAGCCTTCATTTTCCTTTACCATAAGCTTATTTAATATATCTGGATGGACTACTACATTCCCTCCAAAAGCTGCTTTTATTCCTCCGTATATTAATTCATCAGAGCTATCTTTCAAAAGATACCCTGAAGCTCCCCCTTTTAAGGCTTCGTCTATATAGCTCCCATCCTTAAAGGTAGTAAGTATAAGCACTTTTATATTCTCATTTTCTTCCTTTATAAGCTTAGTTCCCAGCACCCCGTCACACTCTGGCATTCTTATGTCCATAAGCACCACATCTACTGAATTATTTTTACAAAATTCATAAGCTTTTCTTCCATCTTCACAAAGCCCTACCACTTCTATATCTTCATAAGTAGACAATATCATCTTGAGCCCTTCTCTTATTAATTTCTCATCATCTACAATAGCAAGTTTTATTTTATTCATTTTTATCCCCCTATACCATCCAAACTCAATTTTCCTTTATCCATATAAGCTGCAAGCTCAAAGCCTTTACCTGGCTTGGTAAAATACTGCATGCTTCCTCCCCAGCTGGAAAGCCTCTCCCTTATGCTCCTAAGTCCTACACCTTCACTAAAATTTTCAGCTCCCGTACCATCATCTTTTAAATGCAATCTTATGCCATCTTGTAGAAAATTCAAAAATATATTAACTCTGCTAGCTTTACCGTGCCTTAAGGAATTTGATAAAAATTCCTGTATAATTCTATATATAGCCATGGTCTGATCTGAATTAAGCTTCCATACATTATCTGATACCCTTAGGTTAACTTCTATTCCGCTAAGCTTTTGAAAATTTTTAATCATTTCAGATACCGCAATTATCCCTTCATATTCTTCAAGTTCTCTAGGCTTCATAGCTCTTACTGCTGCTCTCACGCTTTCCATGCTCTCTTTTGCAAAATCTGCCAGCTCTATACAAAGCTTTGAAGCCTTTTCACTATCTTTTCTAATAATTTTATCTATACCTCTAAGCTGTATAATCATAGTTGACAATGCATGTCCCACGCTATCATGTATTTCTCTAGATATTCTATTTCTTTCTCTAAGTACTGCAATCTCTTCTATAGTACTAGCATATGATTCCAATTCCTCATTTGCTTTTTTAAGCTCCTCTTCCTTTTCTCTTAATACATCATATAGATGCTGAGCATTAATTTTTCTATATTCCTCTTCCTTTACCCTTATCATAAGCAAAAATATGGGAAGAGAGGTTATGAACAGCAGAATCATCATGCTGAAGTTACCTTTTATAGCTACTAGTATTTCAGCTGACAGAATGTATAGAACTGAATAATATATCTTATATTCATAAGCTATATCTATCAATGCTGGAATAAAAATAAGTACTCCGAATATTTCTCCAAAAGGATAAATATAATAAGACATCACTAAGTCTAAAATTATTGATATAGAGCCGTATATCTGCTTTTTAGGAAGAATAAAATATCGTACTTGATTGTTTATTATATATATTAACAAAGCTATTAACACTAAATTATTTATTCTGTTATATTCACTTATAAAATACAGTATAAAAGTAAATATATACATGTATCTAAGGCAAATCATATATTTTTCACGTTGAATTTTTTTGTACATTTATCCATCTCCAATTACAAATATTAATTCAATCTAAATTTTACAGTAATTTCCCTAAATCATCAATAAAATAATATAACTTGGCTATATTTTGAAGTATATCGATATTAATAATTAAAAAATAATCATTGACATTTGATAATGATTATTGCTATTATATCTCTATAGAAAAATGCTTTGATTATCAAAATATTTTATTGTAGAAATACATATCTGATTTAACTAGGTAAATATGAAAGGCGTGAATTAAATGAAAGAACTTCATGATATTAACTGGTATGCTAAGGAAATTAAAAAAGCACTGACAATTGATTTATATAAGCCGGCACCTGAAAGATTATTAGGCGGCCTTGCTTACATCTTTGGGGTTGTCACAGGGATGATTTTAATTATACATATTAACAATATTTTCATTATGCTGGCAATTTCTTTACTATTAGGTTTTTGTTTTGCCTCTCTCGGTTTTTTAGGTCATGAAATTCTTCATGGTTCAGTGGTTAAAACACCTTGGCTAAAAAATATTTTAGGCGGTATATGCTTTTCTCTTTTAAGTGTTGGCCCTAGATTGTGGACTAGATGGCACAACACCATACATCATGCTCATACCCAAGATGAATCAAAAGATCCAGATGCTTGGCTAAGTTTTGAGCAATATTGCAGGAGCGGTTTTCTCAAGTTAGTTTACAAATTACCTAAAAACCTTCGCTCTTTTGTAAGCTTTGCTTCTCTAGGAATATTTTTCTCCATTCATTCTTTAAGAATGCTAGTAACCTGTTTTAGAAAATTTAAAAACGAAAAACTAGTTTTCATTATAGAATTCATTATTCCCTGGAGCATGTGGTTGCTATTATTAACCTATATCGGTTTCTACAAATGGATATTTATATATTTAATCCCTCTATATGTTGGTAACTTTATAGTTATGAGCTATATATCAACCAATCACAGGCTTAATCCACTAGTGGATATAAATGACCCCCTAGCAAACAGCTTATCTGTAAATGTACCCAAGTGGCTGGATATACTTAATTTTAATTTTTCCTACCATGTAGAGCATCACTTATTTGCTGGAGTAAGTTCAAAGCACTACCCAATGATTAAAAAGGAAATACTTAAACTCTGGCCGGAAAGATATCATCAAATGCCTTTAATAAAGGCTTTAATATTATTATGGAAAACTCCTAGAATATATTACAATTCCACGAAACTTGTAGATCCCAGCAATGGACATACATATATGTCTTTAGGGAATGGTTTAGATACAGAACATCTGAATCATAAAATAACAAATATATCTTGTAAAATAATAGATAACAGATAACATCCAGTACACATTATAATTTAAAAATGTCACAAAATAATCAGATTATTATCTACTATATTTTGTGACATTTTTATATGCTATAAGATTATTTATTTCTACTGTATATCTTTTATAGAAGGACTACCTATCCATTTTCCATGATAATCAAACCTTGATCCATGGCAAGGGCAATCCCAGGTAAGTTCATCCGCATTCCATTGGAGCTGGCAGCCTAAGTGAGGACATTTAGTTGAAACTATGAAGGTTCTTCCGCTTTCATCTTTGTACACTCCTGCTTGATCTCCATTTACAGCAACTATTCCACCATGTCCTCTCTTAATTTTTTCTATGTACTCCTTAGGTAGCTCAAATTTCTGAGCCAAAAAGTTTTTAGCCACTTCAGCAGTATCATGCATAAAATTTGTAATGGAGCTTGTAACCTCAAATCTTTGTGGAGTAAAAACCTCACTGAACTTATTTTCTCTATTTATTATCATATCGCTTATTATCATTGCGGAAACCATAGAGCCAGTCATTCCCCATTTATTAAAACCAGTGGCTACATACATATTTTCTGTCTGAGCTGAATATCTTCCTATGTAAGGCACTTCATCTAAGGGTACACAATCCTGAGCAGACCAATGATACTTTTCCACAGAATCAGGAAATAATTTTTGGGAGGCTTCCCTTAATTCATCATATTTCCCCCCTTGCTGATTTTCTCCTGTTCTATGAGAAGCACCTCCAAATATAAGCAAATTCTTATAATTTCTGAAGGAATACCCTCCTTCAGCCACATCTATACTCATTCCATCAACCTTTTGAGCATTTTCAAGCGCTAATGCATAGGATCTGGATTGATGCATTCTTGCAAAATAATATCCTGGAACGTTTATTATAGGATAGTGAGTAGCTACCACTACATGTCTAGCTGTAATTTTTCCTCTTTCAGTTATCACTAAATTTTCCTTTACATCCAAAGCTCTTGTATTTTCATATATAGTTAGCTTTTCCGAAATGGCTTGCAAAAATTTTAACGGATTAAATTGAGCTTGATTATTATATTTTAATGCGCATTTTATGTCCAAAGGTAAATTTAAAGAATCTGTAAGTTCAGCGTCAATTCCAAGCTCCTTGGCTGCCTCCCACTCATTTTTTAATTTGCTCTTTCCGCTTTCGTCTAAAGAATATATGTATGCTGGAACCACCTCAAAATCACAGTCTATATTTTCTTTATTTACTATTTCTTCATATTTTCTTATTGCTGTTTCATTAGCCATAGCATATTGAAAAGCACTGCTCTTACCAAAATTTTTTATAAGCTTATCATAAATTAAGTAATGCTGTGAAGTTATCTTTGCAGTGGTATTTTGTGTTACTCCGCTGGCAATACTTTTGGCATCAATGACAATAGGCTCAACACCTTTATTTTTCAGCATATATGCAGTTAATAGTCCAGCCATACCCGCTCCTATTACCACGGCTTCAACATCAATATCAGAATTTAAAGAATCTCTTCTTCTAAAACTACAGCTATCGCTCCATACAGATTGCATAATATCACCCCACAGTAAAATTTATTACTGCTAGTATTAGCTCAATGCTTTAAATATATTCAAAATAATAATTGGCTATGTTTTAAAGCATTGTTAAAAATCAACACTGATTTAAAGCAGAATCTAAGCTTAAAAGCTCCTTACAAGACTTTTTTAGCATTTCCAATGCGAACTCACTTTCAGGAACCTTCCTATACGTGCATTCAATAACCATAATAAGAAATAAATATATATTGTATAAAATAACTCTTATTTTTTCTTCATAGGTTAATAACTTATTTCCAAAATATTTATCTATAAAACTAGGTTTATCCAACAAAAATCCGCATACCAGATCCATAATAGAATCCCCGTATATAGCTCGCTCCCAATCTATAATACCAGTTATATTGTTAGTTTGTTCTTCTATAAAAATGTTTCCTTCCCATAAATCCTTATGTAAAATAGAAGACTGCTTTACTTCATCTAAAACATAACTTTTTTCATAAATCATATTGTAAATATCATTGTAGGAGTACGGAAGTTTAACCTCCTCATCTGCTGCGTCTTCAAGCAATTCTTTTACCATAAATAAAAAGGCTTCTTTCCAAGTATCAAATCTTTTTTCTGGTTGGGATATATATCCGAAATACTTCCCCTCAATATTATGAAATTTGTATACAATTTCTCCAAGCTGTTTGTACACTTTATTGAGCTGTTCCTCAGTCATTTCACTGCTAAGCTTATTTAAAGGCGTACCTTCAATAAATTCCATAAAGAAAAACTCCAAAAAAGTTTTATATTTGCCATAATAATAAATTTTAGGCACCTGAATATTATCTTCTTTAAGTTTATTCATAACTGTAACTTCTGTATTCATTATATTTTTCTCGTATCTTAATACCTTTATCTCTTTAGCAGGGGAAACTTTCAGAACTGTCTTTCTTCCATCTGAAAGTTCTATCATATAGGCAGTATTAAAAAAGCCGTCCTTTAATTCTTCCAGCTTTTTTATGCTTGCAGCTTCTCCAAAGGCTAATCTTACCATATCCGATATTTCAATTTTATTTAATCTTGATTTAGTTACGCTCATATAGCACCTCATAAAAATATTAATTCATTATTTAAAATTCATTATATCAGTAAATTTTTATAGAACATATATAAGCTTATTAAAATAAATATAAATATTTTAAGGTACAGCCTGATATTAGACTCTAGAAAATGGACATATCTTTCTACAGATGTTACAACCATATACGAAGCCGCCTCCTGGAGTAGTTGAAATGCATTTTTCTCTACATTTTTTTTGATTTATGCTAATTCCATCTAATGCATACTGCGGACAAGCTTTTACACATTTATCACATTCTTTAGGACAAGTTTTATTTAATAACTCGTCTGCCTGAAGTTCTGCATTTGTAACTAATGCAGCTAAGTACAATCTATTGCCGTATTTTTCATTTATGAGCAAAGTATTTCTTCCCATAAAACCGATACCAGCAGCCTGTGCTGCATGTTTTAAAGATAATATTCCTCTGCCAATTTTATTTTCCTCATCCCAATAATCATAAGGCTCGTCCCCTGGTATTGGTATAGCCCCATACCCCTGCGCAGATATTCTAAAGCTAAGTTCAATGCTTATATTATCTAAATCCTGCACTAACTTATTTTTAATAAAAGTATACGGTGCATTGGTGTTAGTTTCATACATCTCTTTAGAAAAATGCTTGCCGTAAACTACGACAGCTTTTGCTTCGCCATATATGTCTATAGGTGAAAAGCCTTTAGGTGCATCATAAAATCTGTCAATGGAAGCAATACCGCATACATCCGCACCTAAAGAATAAGCTAAATTTTTAATATAATTATTATCCATGCCTGTTCCCCTTTATATTTTGTTCTGTTTTAGTGTGGTAAGCTATGTTTTATAATCAGGTGTCCTAAATCTTATATTCTGCATGTCCAATCTTTTCTAAGGCTTCGTTAAATACAGCTCTAAAGTTTTCTGGGTTTCTTAGAGTCTCATAAACCTTGTCTTTTCCAAAGCAATCATGAATTATTCCCCAGATTTCATTCCCAAAGCTGTATAGTCTAAACTGAAGAAGTTTTGGTATTTCATTTTTACTTTGTCCCTCAATATATGGATTCATCCAATAATCGTAAAAATCCTGTTCTAATTCTTCTAAAGTTTTTATATCATTATTCCTTATTTGGTTTAATGTTTTTCTAAAATGTTCCATTGTATTATAAAAATCATCATTAAGATATTTCCAAGTAAATTTATCCATACCTATATTTTTAGCTCCAGCATGAATAGCCTTCGACATTACACCTTCTGCATTATTGCAGTACTTAACTGCAAGTCCCTCACCTGAAAAGTACACAAAAAAAATCTGTTCCAGCGGTAAATTATTCAAATCTAATTTATTGTGAATGGTTTCCATACCTTGATGATGCACTTCATGAGAAATTACAGTACCAAATTCCTCCATAGACTGATTGTTAATCATAAGCTGAAGAATGTCAAAGTGCATTCCATTTTTATGTACATATCCTCCGCTCCGTCCTATACCTGCCGTAAAAATAAAATTTAAATTGGGAAGCTCCACATCTTCTGGAAGTCCTTTTAAAGCTTCCTCAATTTGTCTATCAAACAAATCAGTAGTTAATATGCTTATCCATTTATCAGCCTCATTAATATACCTATCAGGCTTTTCTAAAAATCTTAGGTAAAAATCATGATGAACTCTTAAATCTTCATTTTCTAAAGCTTTATCGCTTATACTTGGCAGATTTAAAATGTAATCTATGTACTCTTCCTTTGAAACTCTGCCTTTATATCTGGAAAATTCGAACTCATAATCCTCATGAGATAATATTTCTTCAATTTCGGATCTATCTATTCCTTTTTCCTTTAGTTTCTTTAAAAGTTTCAGCATGGGTATTATTGTTGAATAACGT
This sequence comes from Clostridium sp. 19966, assembly GCF_032335695.1. NCBI lineage: Bacteria > Bacillati > Bacillota > Clostridia > Eubacteriales > Clostridiaceae > Clostridium > Clostridium sp. 19966. Next base: position 2,110 of record NZ_JACTOJ010000047.1, on the reverse strand, counting down.
ATTCTATAACTCATTTGCAGCTTCTCTCCATTCTTCAGAAAATTTTTAATGCATTCTTATAATATTCGGTATACACAGGTATGCTGCTTCCTTTCTTAAATCCATAGGTATAAAAATTGGCTTTAACCATATAGAATGCAGCTACAACCGGATCTGTAGTAATATATACAAATGCTTTACTATGATTGGACACATTTGGAGTTATAAGTTTTATATTAGCAGTTTGACTGCCATGATAATATTTCATCAATTTCCTCCTCCAGCATAAAATATCAATATATTAATTATTTTACATATCCTCTATTAATTTTTCAATATTTTATGGCAAAACATTAAATAATTTACTTTTTCGTATGATAACCTTTTGATGTTTTAACAATAAAATTTTAAAATAGTGGATGAGTATGTGGAAATTAGAATTTGAAAGATATACTAACGCAGGTGGACCTAGAGGAGGATTCACAAAAGAAGAATTTGTAGACTTTTTTATGAAAAGCAAATCCAAAATTAAAACATTCAAAAAATTATTCCCTTGGAAATGATTTATGGGGAATAATTCAGATGTTTATGGTAAAGAAAAAGTATTTGATACTTTAAAAAATTTAAATCAATTTTCTGAAGTAATAAATTCTGCATTTAAAGAAATAGGACGAGAAGATTTGATGTTATAAATATGCTGCGGCGATGGCATATTCTATAAACCCTCACCGCATGCAATATAATATATTAAGAAATTTTCTCACTCTTACCAATTTTCTTCATCTTAAAAATTTCCTCTACTGCTTTTTTATATCCTCCTGCCTCATCAAAGGATTCTTTAATCTTTTTTATATTTTCTAAATACGATTGGTTAGCATAAACCTCCTTAACCGCTTCTTTCAAATTTTCTGCAGTAAGGCTTTTTCTCTCTAATTTAATGCAAGCTCCAAGTTGCTCTGACCTGGATGCCATATAAGGCTGATCTGCTCCTATAGGAATTGCTACAAAAGGTATATTATTATATATAAGATCACTTGTACTATTCATTCCCGCGTGAGTTATAGCTACCTTAGTATACTTTAATACTTCAGCCTGAGGCACATAATTTCTTACAATAAAATTTTCGGGTATATTAAAATTAGAAATATCCACATTATATGCTGACATTACCACTGTAAAATCTTCATTTTTGAATGCATTAAAGAATATATTATAAAGATTTAAATCTTTATTAAAAACAGTTCCCATGGAAATATATACAACATTTTTTCCTTGCAGCCTTTCAAAAGGAAAATCTAAATTTTCATTTCTATCATATATGGGTGGGCCTATAAATACGAAACTGTCATCGTAATATTCTTTATGAGCCACAAAATACTTTGATGTGTAAGCTATATTTAAATCAGCCTTATTATAAATCATATCTTGAATTTTTCCTATTTTAATATTGTATTTTCCTTCCAATCTACAAGAGAGTTCATTGTATTTCTTCATTATTGGGCTATCCTCTAAAAATCCCTTTTCTAATACAAATTTATATTCCTTTGGAATTATTTCCTGTGGAGTTGCAAATACAGCAAAGGAAGATACGGACGGAAGCTTTAATATTTTGTTAAGAATAGCACCATAGGGAAACATGGCGGCATAAATTATGCAATCGAAATGTTCATCTTTTATTTTTTCTAAAATATCTGCTATCATTGGCTCACAGTTATTAAGCATACTTAAAATTCTTTTGCTCATCTCTTCTATACCCATAGCATCTGTTCCATTATTGTTTCCGAATATCTTTATGCCTGGGTTATAGCTTCTAAATTCCCCTCCAGCTTTCTCAATTTTTTCTTTAAATTCCTCCTCGCAGTAATAAACTATTTCTTCTCCATGTTTAATAAGCTCATTAACCAATCCTAATGTAGGATTAACATGACCATGGGCAGGAATGCCCAAAAAAAGTATCTTAGACATATACATCTCTCCTATCTATTAATATGTAATAATTTTATTTTACTATTTTGGAAATTTTTATCAATAGATTTTGCATATTTTTAACAATATATATGTTTTCATTAGTCTTTAATTTAAAAAAATCTTTTATTAAGTTATAAAATTAATATATACTTACCTATATAAT
>NZ_JACTOJ010000046.1:0-16130 GCF_032335695.1 Clostridium sp. 19966 | reverse complement strand
TTCGACGTGTCTTTCGTAAAACCTTTTTGTTAAGGTCATTTATGGATGAAAAGTAAAAGCGCCATCACTTTCGCGATGACGGCTTTATTTTGTCAGTTTTTCAGTGGCCTCTTCCCAATGGAATGAAGTTTTAAATAAGTGTAAAAATCAACACTTATTTAAAATAAAACCTACAATAAAAAATGTGGCATTATTGCCACATTTTTTATTGTATAGAAGCTAACATATTCTTAAGTATATGTATAGAATTTTTTACAGCTATAGGAACAAATTTTGCAAAGTCCATATGAGCTCCAGTGTTTGCATTGTCCGATATGGAACGTATAACCACAAAAGGTATGTTGTTAAGATAGCATACATGACCAATACTGCCACCTTCCATTTCACAAGCAAGAGCTCCAAATTCAGCTTTAAGCCATCTCAATTTATCTACGCTGGCTATAAATTGATCTCCTGTAGCTATTCTTCCCACAAAAGTATTGCTTTCATGAAAATCCTTGCAGGCATTTTTAGCGGCTTCAACTAAAGATGCATCGCATTTAAAATCAAAGGTACCGATTCTTGATATCTGACCAAGCTTATCACCAAAGGCAGAGGTGTCAAAATCATGCTGAACTAGTGTATCTGCTACCACTACATCACCTGGAACTATATTCTCTCCTATACCTCCGGCAACTCCCACATTTATTACCTTATCAACCTTAAAATCATCACATAGTATCTGAGCACAAACGGCGGCATTAACCTTGCCTATACCGCAGGTAACCACTACTACGTCTCTATTCCAAAGCTTTCCTTCGAAAAATTCCATCATAGCTTTAGTTAATTTATTTTCCACAGCCATTTCTTCCTTAAGTATTTTTACTTCTTCATCCATGGCACCAATTATTCCTATTTTCAAGAAAAAACCTCCTAACATTTTTATAATAGTAATCATTCTAAATAAACAATAAAATTTTATGCTTATTTTAGATTTAATTCATAACCATAAATAATTATAACACAAAGCTATTCGTTAAAATATGGCTCTGTTTTAAATCAGTGTTGATTTTACACTGATTTAAAACTTCCTTCAGTTCGGGAGGCTATGTTTTAAAATGTTGATATTATCGTTTAAGTTCTAGAAACTCTTAGGGATTGAGACTTATAATTGGCGTAATTTTGCCCAGGACGGGCAAAGCAATTTTAGCGCCATGGATGGCGCAATAAAATTGGTAGCCAATTATAACAAAGCGGCCCTTAGAGTTTCTTACATGGGTTCTGAAAGAAACCATGCTAGACGAAAAACGCCTTTATCAACATCCTTTTAAAACATAGCCTAAAATATAAGCTTATATATAATTACTATACAGACAAAATAGTACAAAAAGTAAGAAAAACACTTTACTACAGTAAAATAAAATGGTATATTTAAGTAAAATAATAAATTTACATTTATGCAGGTTTTCTCAAAGGGTATATATTGGTGTCAAAGGCAGGTGATGATTTTGTATGATTTATTTAGTGTTTATTTAGAGAATGGACTTAAGGTTATAATGCACAGAATTCCAACCTCGAGAAATATTGCATGCGGTCTATGGGTAAAGCAGGGCTGCAAAGATGAAGATGATCTTACAAACGGATTATCACACCTTATTAAGCATTTGGTTTTTCATAAGGATAATTGTGAAAATGAAAGATTTCAAAAGCTTGTTAATTTTGCACTAGCTGGCGGAGTGGTTTTAGATTCCCAAATAACTAAGGAATATTCCTCCTTCTATATGACTGGGCTGCCAGATATGATAGAAAATTGTATAGAAACATTAGGCAGCATGGTTACGGAGGATAATTTTGATTTTAGTGATGAATTTATTGAGAGAGAGAAAAAGACTGTGTTAAAGGAAACGATAAAATTTTATTCCTCCTTTGAACAAATGAAGGATAGAACTAGCCAAGCATTGTGGGGTAATGTAGGCATAGGAAGAATTGTTTATGGAGAAATAGAAAATATAAAGAGAGCTACTAAGAGGCAATTATTAGACATAATAAGCGCTTCCTATACTCCATCTAATTCAACTTTGGTAATAATAGGGAATATTGATTACATTTTGGCATTGGAATTTGTTAATAGATATTTTGGGAGCTGGAGAGATAAAGCTAGTAAAAGAACTTTGAATCTGGTAAATGACCATACAAGTATATATTTTAATGAAAATTGCGGGGATATAGCTTCTATATCCGTGGGTTTTAGGACACCTGCTTATAATGACGAAGAAAGAATAAACTTAGAAATAATAGCAGATATACTTGGGGAGGTTAGTTTACAGGCAAGATTGGTTAGAGAAATGAGAATTAAAAGAGGGGTTGCATATAGTATAGAGTCCTTTACGGATTTTTTTCAAAATAATGGTACATTAGGCTTTAAAATAGTATGCGATAATAAGAATGTAAATGATGTTATAAATATTATGACTGAGGAACTACAAAAAATCCGAAATAGTGGTTTTACTGATAGAGAGATTAATAGAGCTAAAAAAAGCTTGGAAACGAGAAGATTAATTGAAATGAACGATATTATAAACCACTTGAAACTTTTAGGAAAATCTTTTTCTTATGAAAAAATATTTTCTCCTGAACAGGAAGCAGCTGCTATAAGAAGAATTGAAAAAGAGAGCTTACATAATACTTTTAACAGTACCTTTGTAGAAGAAAATATGGGGTTTGCTGCTGTGGGAAATTTCAATATGGAAAAGGCAATAGCTGTACTAAGGATTTAAAGGAAGGGATAATATGACAGAGATACAATGCATTTATGAGACATCATTAATAAATGAAAATAAGCATATCAAGCAGCAGGACATTGTTGGAAAAGCCCTAGATATTTTTTTTATTTTGATCACTGGCAACAAGACCACGAAAGAACTGGCTAAAGAACTGAATTTGCCCACATTTTCAATTGATTTTTACATAAACAGATTGCTGGAGGCAAAACTGATTAAAATTGCTCATACAGCTATTTCAGCAGGAAAAATAGAGAAGACATATTCTTTAGCAGATACTAATATGGAACTGGTTAAGCACATTACAAAGCTTGAAGATGAAAGCAATAAGAATATGAGTATCATAGCTGAGCATTTTGTTGCCATAACCAATGCGTTAACCGAAAATATTAACAGTTCTCAGAAATATTAATGAAAGCTATATAAAAAGCCTTAATTCTTGTGTTATACAATAAGAATTAAGGCTTTTTTATGATTGGCTATGTTTTAAATAAGTGTTAATCCTTACACTTATTTAAACAGCTGCATTATAATTAAAGAACAAAATTTAGTATGTTTTGAATGTTCTCGCTGTCACCTACATAATTGTAATATTGAATCAGCTTTAAGACTAATATGCTGTTCTTAGGTATTAGATCTAAAGAAATAAATTCAAGTAATTTGTTTTTTAAATCGTTTAAGCTGTTTTTATAATCTTTTTTTCAAAATAAGTTCTGATTATACTACCAAAAGTGAAAGTGCAAAATTTCTATTATATTTTGCTAAAAAACAAAAAATTAATATCTAAAAATTAATTATTGATAATAATTAGTATAGGTATTACAAATGTATTTACAATATAATTACATAATAGTAAACTATAAATTTATGGACGTAATTTTTACAATATTGTATAAATAGGGGGAAATATGAAACTTAATTTATTTCGAAAAAAAGATTTTTCACTTCTCATGCTGGCAAAGACAGCATCTTTAATTGGAACTCAGCTACAGGACTTTGCACTGTCCTTGTATGTTTTGAAAATCACAGGATTGGCGTCGATTTTTGCATCAGTTTTGGCTGTAGCTTTAATTCCTCAGCTTGTGTTAGGACCAATTTCAGGAGTTTTTGCAGATTGGCTTAACAGAAAAAAGATAATAGTATATATGGACATAATTCAAGGAATATTAGTTGCTCTATATGCAATCATATTTGCGGTTAACGGCAAAGTAGGCTTAGGTTTTATATACGCCCTAGTAATTTCAATAACTCTGTGCTCAGTTGTTTATCAGCCAGCAGCATCGACTATAATACCTACTATTGTAGACAAAGAAGAGCTTTTAGATGCTAATGCTGTTAACACGCTTATTATGAATATGGGTAATTTGATTGCCCCAGCTCTAGGCGGAATTTTATTTGGCATTTTTGGCATTTTCATTATTTTTGTAATAAATTCAATAAGTTTTATAGTTTCAGCTATCTGCGAAATGTTCATTAATATACCTAAAACTAATAAGGCACCTGATAAAATAACCTTTAAGAAATTCTTCAATGATTTTGGTGAGGGAATACTTTTTGTAAAAAATAAAAAAGTAATATTTAGAATAATAATTTTCTGTCTGCTAATTAATTTTTTGGCATCACCTTTGTTTTCCGTGGGCATTACCTACATAAATAAGAATATACTAAAGGTTTCAGATTTCCAATATGGTATGGTGGAATCTGTATTTGTTTCATCTATGCTAGTAGCTCCATTCCTATCCAGCATTATAGGGAAAAAAGTAACAATTGGGAAAATGCTTTATTACGACATATTGATAGTATCTACATTAATGCTGTGTATGGCAGTAGTTCCGTTTTCTCCGTTTTTGCATCTATTTTCAGCTAATACAGTACCTTATATAGCTTTAGTGTCACTTGTGTTTTTAGTAGGACTTGTTGTTAACGTGGCTAATATTGCCATGGGAGCATTTTTTCAAAAACAGGTTCCCTTACATATGATGGGCAGAGTAGGTACAGTATTAAGTTCTATAAGCATGGGAGCTATACCTTTAGGACAAATGGTTTTTGGAATAATGTATGATCATGTGGCTGCGTCCATATGTGTGCTGCTTCCATCTTTAATACTTCTCTTCTTCACATTGGCTGCTATGAGAGATTTGGACAAAGCTGACACAGAAAAAATAGAAGAAAAAAGTGCAGTGAGTCAGGCTTAATATGTACTACTAAATTTATATAAGTGGGGTATAAAAATGAAAGTATTATTAAAAAACAGAAATCTTTCCTTTATTATAATTGGACAATTTATTTCTCTTATAGGAACTTACATGCAGAGCTTTGCTTTTTCCCTTTATATATTAAAGGTTACAGGCTCTGGAACTGCCTTTGCATCACTTTTGGCAATTTCTGCTGTTCCAAGAATTATATTGGGACCAGCCTTAGGCGTTTTGGCAGATTGGTTTGATAAGAAGAAAATATTAGTTTTATTAGATTTTATAAGCGGAATTATAGTTACTATTATGCTGTTACTATCTTTAGTTGGTGGAATGAAGATTGCATACATATATGTCAGCGTAATACTTTTATCTTTAATATCAGCCTTGTATAATCCTACTGGTTCATCTGTAATACCTCTCATAGTGAAAAAAGAGGACTTGGTGGAAGCTAATTCCGTAAATTCGTTGGTTAGTAATACAGGAAGTATCGTGGCACCAATGATATCTGGGGTAGTGTATGGAATTTGGGGAATAAATATGACTTTGCTAGTGAATGCAATAAGCTTTTTTGCCTGTGCTCTTTTAGAGGCGTTTGTAAATATTCCATATGTAAAACCTGTCCATGATAATCAATCTATAATCAGCCAGTTTAAGTCAGATTTTACTGGCGGAATAAAATTTATGCTCAGTAAAAAACAACTAGTAAAGATTCTTATCAGCTGTCTTATAATAAACTTTGCATTTAATCCTATGTTTTCTGTGGGAGTAACCTTCATTTGCAAAAAAGTCATAAAGGTCACTGATATGCAGTATGGTATATTTGATAGCGTGCTCATGGTTGGAATGCTTATAGGGGCTGCATTTTCAGGTAAAATGGTTGAAAAGATAGCCACCGAAAGATTGCTGGTTTATATTTTTATAGTTCTTGGCATTTTTATTGGCATATCTTCAATAACTATAATGCCTTTTTATCTAGGAAGCTTCAAAACAAATATTTTCCCTTACGGAAGTTACATAGCTGCTAATTTTATGGTGGCAGTTTTTGTGGCAGTTGCCAATATACTCATATCAACTGTGTTTCAGCAGAACATTCCTAAAGAATATATGGGAAGAGCTATGGCAGTAATGGCTACCATATCAGGTGCTGCAACTCCTTTGGGGCAAATGGTATTTGGAGCTTTGTTCGACAGTATTCCAAGCTATTTTATAGTCATAATAGATGCTGTTGTGTTTTTTCTAGTAGCGGCATTTTATAAAAAATCTAACGAGACTAATGAAGCTTATGAAGTAAGCAGTGAAGCTTAGGTTTAAGTAGAGGTTATGATCTAAAAAAGTGTTGGTAAAGGCTTTGGCGGCTGGAAAAATTCACTGCTAATTTTAATGTAACCGACATGGCTATAAAATGGCTTTTTAAGAAAGAGGTATATAAGATGAGAAGCTTAGCAAAAAATAAACAATTTCTTTTATTAAATTCAGCACAGTTTATATCATTAATAGGAACTGAGATGCAGGATTTTGCTTTGGCACTTTATGTGCTTAATATAACTGGATCAAGTACCAAATTTGCATCCGTTCTTGCTGTTACAATTATTCCTAAAATAATATTAGGCCCACTAATGGGAGTTTTCGCAGATTGGTTTGACAAGAAAAAAATAGTAGTTATATTAGATACTATTTCGGGTATAGTGGCATTAGGCTTATGGATTGCATCTCGAAGCGGAAGCATAAAAATGTATGAAATCTATATTGCTGTTATTATGTTTTCAGTAATATCCTGCTTATTTAATCCAGCAATGTCTTCAGCTCTTCCGCTAATAGTTAAGAAGGAGGAACTGTTAGAAGCAAATTCTATAAATTCTCTTTTGCTTTCTATAGGAGAAGTAATTTCACCTCTTTTAGCAGGAGCCCTCATGGGGAGAGCAAGTATTACATTAATAATTCTCATTAATGTAATAAGCTTTTGGTCATCAGCTGTATTTGAATTGTTTTTAAAAATTCCGGCTATAACAAAAGAAAAAGAAAGCTTTAGCTTTGGTAAATTTAAATATGATTTTGCAGAGGGAATAAAATGCATTAAAGACACAGCGGTGCTTAGAAATTTACTTGTTACAATATTTATAATAAATCTGTTTTTCAATCCAGCGATAAATGTAGGACTTCCATATATAGCTAAACAAGTTATTAAAATCAGTAATGCTCAGTACGGATTATTAAATACTATAATGGTAGCTGGAGGTTTTATTTCTCCTGTACTTATAGGAATACTTTCCAAGAAATTGAAAATGAATAAGCTTTTTCTTATTACGCTGTTAGGATGTAGCTTTATTACACTTCTTATGGCATTAAATTCTTCTAGAGTATTTTTGAATCTATTTGGAAGCAAAAACATAGCTCCATTTATATTTTTGTGTCTTAATGGATTGGTCATGTTGGTATTTGTAAATATGGCTAATATATGCATATCAGCAATAAAACAGAGTGAGGTTCCTGTAGAAATTCTAGGCAGAGTAAGTGCAACTTCTTCTGCTATAGCTATGAATAGAAGTTTAAACAAATATGAAAATAAAGCGTCAAATAAAATGAATTGTTAAGAATAACTTCTGAAAATGCTCCTTATATTAATAATTTGAAAATTTAGATTATATATATTGACTCAAGGGAAATATTATACTATAATTTATAAAACATATCGAAATAGTAGGAAATATTTTAGATTGGGGGGATATAAATGAATGCGTTAATAATAGGGGGCGATAATCTTGGTACTATAGAAAACAAGCTTAAACAAAAAGGCTTTGAAAATATTCAGCATATAACAGGAAGAAAAGATTATCAGAAGATAAATGAAAAAATGAAGGGAATAAATATTGATTTAATAATTATTTTGGTGGATTATATAAATCACAGCGTTATGCATAATGTGAAAAAAGCCAGCAAGAAGATGGACGCAAAAACTATATTTACAAAGAGATCTTGGGTCTACATAGAAAATCATATTAACGAATTTATAAGTTTAAAGAATTAAACTATGTTTTAAAGCATAAACAAAAATTAGAAAAACATAAGAAGGTGAGCGATATGAAAATAAGGATAATACCAGGCGTTAATAACTCCGATAGTAATCACTGGCAAAGTATTTGGGAGAAAAAATATGGCTTTCAGAGAATAAATCAAGAAGAATGGGCTGATCCTCAGTATTCAGATTGGTCTAAAAATTTAACAGAAGCTTTAGAAGAAGAAAGCGATGAAGATAATGTATTGGTGGCTCACAGTTTAGGCTGCATATTGGTGGCTAAGACTCTTCCAATAATCAGAAAGCATACAAAAGCAATATTTTTAGTGGCGCCCCCTGACTTAAACAAAGAGGCTTTTGAAGAATTTTTAGGGTCCTTTAAAGGAATGCAGGAAACTAATTTGAATATACCAGGAATACTTGTTTACAGTGAGAACGATCCATATTCCACAGGTGAGTTCTGTAAGGCTTTGGGTGAAAAGTGGGGACTGGAAACAGTTTCTGTGGGCAGAAAAGGTCATATAAACAGTGATTCTAATATTGGAGAATGGGATGAAGGTTATGCCTTATTTCAAAAGCTTCTATCAAGAGTGTAGTTTATTATGAATACTTTTATTTTATTGGCTTTGTTTTAAGATGTTGATATTATCCTTAGAGTTTCTTAATGATCATAAGTCTATATCAACATGCTCTTAAAACATATCCTAGTCATAATTTTTAAGCAAGATAATTTGAAGTATTTTGACTAAATCTATTTAAAAAATTCTTCTTTTAGAATTCCCATTACAATTTCGTCATAATATTTTCCGCTTTTAAATATCTCTTGTCTTAAGATACCCTCTTGTTTAAATCCGCATTTCTCATAGCTTTTAATAGCTCTTTTATTAAAGGAATAAACATGAAGTCTGATCTTATTTATATTCATCTCATTAAATATAAAATTAATCAGGGTTTTCATAGCATCGGTTCCGTAGCCATTACCCCAGTAATTTTTATCTCCTATGAAGATACCAACTATAGCTACGCTGTTTTTCCAATCTATCTTATTTATTCCGCAGCCACCAATATATTTGCTGTCACTTAGGGTTTCTATAGCAAAATTATAGGTATCCTTAGAGGAAGAAATACTTTCAAACCATTTTTTTTCTTCGTTAAATGTTAATGGAAAAGGTATGCCTGGTGTCAGCAGATTTTTTGTTTCGCTGTCATTAATATATTCCCAAGCTTTTTTTACATCGTCCTCTCTGTATTCCCTAAGTCTAACTTTGTTACCAACGTACATAGAAATACACCCCCTATATAAAAATACTAATATGTAATTTATATCATATAATAGCATATATATCAATTGTATTGTTTTTGCTTCATAAATATAATATAATGAATTGAAACTTAATAAGACAGTTCGAAACCATCCTGTCTATAAACAAAACTAGGATTTTAACGTATTGCTGTTAACAATGCTTAAGGAGTATAGATTTTTATGCTTAAAATAGCGGAGTGCTGGTAATGTGTATTGATGGTGCTTTTAGCGCCTTTTTTTGTTGTGTAGGGAATTTTCTATTTGAGCTTTCTTAGATGGAATATTTGCCTTCAGCATGGGATTGGTTAAAGCTTCTTATAACAATTAGGAGGTTTAACATGAAAACAGAGACAAATTTATTATCAAAGGAAAAAATATCTAACACTCAGAGAATTGCTGTATCTGGAGTGGTGATAGCTCTTTATGCAGTGCTGATGTACTTTACTCAAGGCTTTGCTTTTGGACAGTATCAAATCAGGATAGCTACAGCTTTATATGCACTAAATGGTGCCATGCCTTTTTTGATAGTACCTTTAGGAATAGCAAATATGCTAAGTAATACTCTAATGGGAGGCATGGGGATATATGACATTGGAGGAGGCTTCTTAGTAGGAGTTGTCACTGGAGCAGCAGTTTATCTAATAAAAAAGTTGAAGTTAAATGATTGGTTTGCAGCAGCGCCACTAGTATTGGGGCCAGGGCTTATTGTTCCTATATGGCTTTCAAAAATACTTAATATACCTTATAGTGCCTTAGCTATAAGCTTATGTATAGGGCAAATAGTACCAGCCATACTTGGAGTGATAATATTAAAGCAGGTTAAGAATAGAAGTATGTTTTAAAAGATTAAACACTTAGGTAAGGAGAGAAGCATATGAGTGGAAGAAATAAAGAAGAATTAGAAGGGGTATCTCTTTTAGGAGAAGCGGGAACTCAATATAAATTTGATTATACACCGGAAGCATTAGAGACCTTTGTAAATAAACACAGAGAAAATGATTATTTTGTGAAGTTTAATTGTCCTGAATTTACCAGCCTTTGTCCAAAGACCGGTCAGCCGGATTTTGCTACAATATATATATCCTATGTGCCAGAGGAACTTATGGTAGAGAGCAAATCTCTAAAGATCTATTTATTTAGCTTCAGAAATCATGGGGATTTTCATGAGGATTGTATAAATATAATAATGAAGGATCTTATAAAGCTTATGGAGCCTAAATATATTGAGGTGTGGGGTAAGTTCACTCCAAGGGGAGGAATCTCCATAGATCCCTACGCTAACTACGGTAAAAAAGGTACCAAGTGGGAAGGCGTTGCTGAAAAAAGGCTTTTTTATCATGATATGTATCCTGAAAAGATAGATAACAGGTAGAAAGGTTTTTAATTGTCACAAATTGCAGTGTGTTATGTATAATGATATAATAATTTATACATTAGAAGATAACAAAGGAGAGAGTTTTATATATGGCAACTCAACATTCGCTTTCCAGAACAGAATTATTGATAGGTAAAGAAGCGTTAGATAAATTAAAAAACAGCAAGGTAGTAGTTTTTGGTATAGGTGGAGTTGGAAGCTTTACTGTAGAGGCACTAGCAAGGGCAGGAGTTGGCACTCTTGTTTTAGTTGATGATGACACTATATGCTTAACTAATATAAACAGACAGATACATGCTACCTTTAAAACCATAAGTAAAAGCAAGGTAGAAACCATGAAGGAAAGGGTTATGCTGATAAACCCTAAATGTGAGGTAATAACCCATCAGATATTTGTAAATGAAGATAACATGGGTGATATAATAACTGAAGATACCGATTATGTGGTAGATGCTATTGATACTGTATCCTCAAAGCTTGCTCTTGTGGTATGGTGTAAGCAGCATAATATAAATATAATGAGCTCTATGGGAACAGGAAATAAGCTTGATCCAACTCAATTTAGAGTTACTGACATATATAAAACAAAGGTATGTCCACTAGCTAAAGTTATGAGATATGAGCTTAGAAAAAGGAATGTAGACAGCTTGAAGGTGGTTTATTCCGAAGAAGCTCCAAGAAAACCTAAACTTGATGAAGTCATAACCTGCAAAGAGGGCTGCGTATGCAATAATGGAAGCAAAAAATGTACGGTGAAGAGGCAGATACCTGGAAGTATCTCTTTTGTTCCACCAGTGGCAGGTATGATAATAGCAGGAGAAGTTATTAAGGATTTAACTGGACTAAATGGTTAACCTGAAAATATAAAAGACAAATTAAAGTATGGAAAAGTAAAATGAGCCTTCAAGGGCTCATTTTTATTTGGTTTAAGGGTTACTGAAAATAATTTTAACAATTTAATTAATGGGATAGAAAACTATAACTAGATAAGTAGATATCGCGATATCTACTTATCTAGTTGTAAGGTATGCTCTTTTATAAATTATGGGTACCAAGGATCACTTTTTTAGAATTCTTCTTGAAGATAAGCATATAGAGCAGGGTAAGCATTTAGAGAAGCCATCATGCTCATATATTCATCCATGGCAGTATCATTCTCTTTTCCTGTGTTCACAGCACGAAGCATTATATTTTTAGGGGTTTCTAGAGGAGATATATATTCTACAACTGAAACATCATAACCCTTAGCCTCCAGCATCAAGGATCTCATGCCATCAGTAAGCACATCTGCAAGCCTTGCTTTGAATACTCCATGTTTTGTTATGCCTTTAAAAGGTGCATAGCTGTACTGGTTCAGCAATTCTCTATGACAGCAGGGTACGCATACGATAACGTCTGCCTTTACCTTTATACCGAAAGCTAAAGCCATGTCTGTGGCAGTGTCACAGGCGTGAAGCGAGATAACCATATGAATTTTTTTAGAAGCTTTATATTCCTTTATATCAACAGCGTGAAATTCCATATTTCTATAACCTAGATTCTCAGACATTTGCTTAGAGGCTTCAATTACTTTTTCTGAGTAATCTAAACCTATAAAATGACATTTTTTCTTTTTAACCTCTGTTAGGTAATAATTAAGAACAAAGGTAAGGTAGGACTTGCCGCAGCCGCAGTCTAGAATATTTATAGTTTCAGTTTTGGGTAAGCTTTCTAATATTCCATCCAGCACTTCTACATAGTGGTCTATTTGATTGTACTTTCTTATTCTGTCATTTTTTATTTTTCCATCCTTACTCATGATACCTATTTCTTTTAATAGAGCATCAGCTTTTCCAACTTTTATATAGTAATCTCTATTCAAAAGTGTGGAGGTTTCACCTACAGGAGAAGCTTCCTTAGCAATTGAAGTAACAGCCTCCTCTTCTTTAACGTCGCTGGAGGTCATTTTTACATTTTTATTATCACCAGATATGAGTATATCGGTGCCTCTTTCTCTGTAAAGAATGGATACTGAATCATATTTTTCACATTCTTCAGCTATTTTGCTTCCTAGGTCTGACAAGCTAAGAAACTCAGTCTTACCATTATAGTTGTAGCTTATACTGCCCTCCTTAAAATGTCCTACCCCTGTAAATTGCTTAAGTCCAGCGTTGAAGGTTACATAAATCCCTTTAAATATATTATTATTTTCTTCAAATCTATTACTAAGACCCATCAAGAACAATTTAATCTTATTAATACTCTGTTTATTCATATTATCTCTGCCTTTCAAAATGATTCAAAATTATAAATTTGTTAATTTATATATGTAATTAATTTTAAATCTCAATATATATTTACCAACATATATAGTATAATATTTGAAGTGGATTATGTACATATTAATTTACTGGAGTGTGATGGTGTGTGAATAACGGCAGCGTGACAGTTGAAAATAATTTAGCAAGCAGCAGTGAATATATAATTAAGGATAACATAGGAATTATAGTAGGCAGATTTTTGGTAATTGATCATCAGCCCGAAAATAAATTTTACATGGTAAAAATAAGCTACTACAGAAAAGAAAACAATATTATGCTTAGAGATGCTTTAAAAATATTTTTAACTAAAATCTTCTTTTCTACTAATACCAATAAGGTAATTTTTTTTGTCCACGAAGATATTAACACTATAGCTTTTACAGATATAGGCTGTGATTTGGAAGGAATGCTGGAAAATACTATTATAGAAGATGGAATACAAAAAAATAACTTTGTTTTTGGTATAGATAGGCTAGCATTTGATATAGGAAAAAGAACCAATATATTTAGACTCAAAGGAAAAAATATTGAAGTGAAAATTTTGACTCCAGAGGATAGCGACGCTATGCTTAATTATTATGTCCGAAATAAAAATCATTTAAAGGCCTATGAGCCTAGCAGGGATGAAATTTTTTATACCATCAAAACTCAAAAGAACATCCTTATGGAAAGCTACAAGCAATTTTTAAACGGACTTTCCATAAATTGCGGAATATTTAACGAAGAAGGCTTGATTGGGAAAATACAACTCAGCAATATAGTCATGGGCGTATTCAGAAATTGCTTTGTAGGGTATTCTATGGATATTGATCACCAAGGTAAGGGATATATGAAAGAAGCATTAAACCTCATGATAGATTATGCTTTTAACGATATGGACTTGCATAGGCTGGAGGCATCTACTCTGGTAGATAATATAAAATCACAAAGGGTACTTGCAGCCTGCGGATTTCAGAATATAGGTGTAAGTGAAAAATACCTTTTCATAAATGGAGCTTGGAGAGACCATAAGATTTTTTATCTTATTAATAATAACATTTAGGAGGAATTTGATGAAAACCTTAAAAAAATTTATAAGCTATTATAAGCCTTATAAAGGTTTATTTTTGGCTGATATGTTTTGTGCCATGACATTATCTGGAGTAGATTTGGTATTTCCGCTTATCGTGAGATATCTGCTTAATGATGTATATGTCATGCCGGATAAGAGTAAAATCTTAACATATGTTATATATTTAGGGGTAGCCCTTTTATTTATGTATGTAGCAAGATTATTCTGCCAATATTTTATAACCTCTTGGGGACATATAATGGGAGCAAAAATGGAGGCGGATATGAGAAAAGATATTTTCGAGCATCTTCAAAAACTTCCCTTCTCATATTATGACAACAATAATACTGGTAAGCTAATGTCAAGGATAGTGACAGATTTATTCGATATATCGGAGCTTGCTCATCATGGTCCAGAGGACTTATTTATATCCATTTTAAAATTAGGTGGATCCTTCATAATACTTTTAACCATAAATGTAAAAATCACTTTAATACTTTTAGCTATCACCGCTGTCATGTTAGTATTCTCATTATTTTATAATAGTTCCATGAGAGATGTATTTGCCAGAAACAGAGAAAAAATTGCAGGAGTTAATGCACAAATACAGGATAGCCTTGCAGGTATAAGAGTGGTTAAATCTTTTGCCAATGAAGAAATAGAGAACAAAAAATTTAGTGATGGAAACAATGCTTTCCTAAAAACTAAAGAGGAAAGCTATTTTCTAATGGGAAAATTCTATGGAGGAAATGGTTTCTTTCAAGGGATGCTTTACTTATCAGTAGTACTTTCGGGAGGCATTTTTATTAGCAAGGGACTATTAAGTCTATCGGATTTAGTAGTTTACATTCTTTATATAAATATATTCCTTGCGCCTATAGATAAGCTAGTTAATTTTACAGAGCAATTCCAAAGAGGAATAACAGGCTTCCAGAGATTCACTGAAATAGTTGGAACTTTGCCAGATATTCAGGATAAAGAGAATGCTGTAGAATATGACAATCCTGTAGGAAATATAAAGTTTGAAAATGTATGCTTTAAATATAACAATAAGATAGACATACTTGATGATATAAGTGTAGACATAAAAGCGGGAAAGAACATCGCCTTGGTAGGGCCTTCAGGTGGAGGGAAAACTACATTTTGCAATCTTATACCAAGATTCTATGATATAACCTCAGGAAAAATAACTATAGATGGTATAGATATAAGGGATATGAAGCTAAGATCCTTAAGAAATTCTATAGGAATGGTTCAGCAGGATGTATATATGTTTGCTGGCAGCATAAGAGAAAATATAGCTTATGGAAAGCCAGATGCCACTAAAGAAGAAATAATAGATGCCGCTAAAAAAGCTAATATACATGATTTTATAATTAGCCTTGAAGAGGGATATGATACCTATGTAGGAGAGAGAGGAGTTAAGCTCTCTGGGGGACAGAAGCAGCGTATATCTATAGCTAGAGTATTTCTAAAAAATCCTCCTATATTAATATTGGATGAAGCTACCTCAGCTCTTGACAATGAAAGTGAAAAACTTATTCAAAAGGCATTAGATGAACTTGCAAGGAATCGTACAAGCATTGTTATAGCTCATAGATTAAGTACTATAAGAAATGCGGATGAAATAATAGTGCTTACTGATGAAGGCATAAAGGAAAAAGGCAATCATGAAGAACTTCTGGAGCAGGATGGAGTATATGCATATCTTTATAATATGCAGTTTGATGATATAAATGAAGAAGGTCATGCTCTAGAAGAATGTTGATAAAGAATTTGGTTGATTTAAAATTCTAAAGATTCGATAACATCTGATTTTTTAATCGGGACAGGTCTTTACAAGAAGCTAAGGCTTTGGAGCTAAGACCTGTCCCGGTGTTTTCTGAAACAAGTTTTCTTTTAAGACTGAAGAAGGGAATAACTTCTTTTCTTTAAAAGCTATTTGAGTCAGCACTCTCCGGGACAGTCAATAGCCCTAGCTACTGCATAAATTGATTGACTGTCCCGATTAAAACCCAACCTAGTGTATCAATATGTTAAAAATGGCGAAAAAGATAGAAAAAGAAAGTATAAAGAGATTAGTTAAAATATATAAACTATAATAAATATGGAGAATATATTAAACCGTGATACT
>NZ_JACTOJ010000045.1:0-16548 GCF_032335695.1 Clostridium sp. 19966 | reverse complement strand
GCCAGTAGCACCGGTAGGACCAGTAACACCATTTAAGCCAGTAGCACCGGTAGGACCAGTAACACCATCTAAGCCAGTAGCGCCGGTAGGACCAGTAACACCATTTAAGCCAGTAGCACCAGTAGGACCGGTAACACCATTTAAGCCAGTAGCACCGGTAGGACCAGTAACACCATCTAAGCCAGTAGCGCCGGTAGGACCAGTAACACCATCTAAGCCAGTAGCGCCGGTAGGACCAGTAACACCATTTAAGCCGGTGGCACCAGTAGGGCCAGTAACACCAGTTCCTGGTCCAGTAGGCCCGGTAGGCCCGGTAGGTCCAGTAGCTATAGGAAATCCCCAGATTGGCGGTTCCGTACCAAGTACAAAATCACTTACAGGAGGATAACATCCATATCTATTATGATCTTTATAAAAAAATTCCATATCCCACTTTACCTCCCAAAATTTTATTGAAATATATAGAATATATCTACTATATAATTTATGAAGATAAGGGTTAAATGTCACATTTATAAGTGATGTTTTTGTGCAAAAAAAGTTGATAATATAATCTAAATTCTATATGTTTTTTATTTTAGCTAAAAAGCAAAAGCTGCTGCGCAGCTAACTATTTAGTTAGTTGTGCAACAGCTTTCAAGAGGGTGATATTTACTTGTTATTCCTGTTTTCTAATAACTTTTCAAAAATTTCTGCAGGAACAGGCTTACTAAAGTAGTAACCTTGGGCTTCATCACAGGAATTTTTCTGAAGGAAGTCTAGCTGAGATAAATTTTCGATTCCCTCAGCAATAACTCTTAATCTTATATCGTGAGCTAAAGAAATAATGGAGCTTACAATAGTTTTCTCTGCAGTCTCTTCCTCAACCTTATCTATAAAGGATTTGTCTATTTTTATGGTAGTAACAGGCAATAATCTTAAAAAGTTAAGAGAAGAATAGCCTGTACCAAAGTCATCTAAAAGCACATTTATTCCTATTGCTTTGAGTTCCTTAAGCAAGGAAATAGTTTGATTCATATCTTTTATAGCAGCGCTTTCAGTAATCTCTAATTCTATGCAGGAATATGGAACAGAAGCTTCTTCGATACAGCTTTTTATAGTATTAATTAAGTTAGGATCTTCAATTTGTTTCGCTGATAAATTAACGGAAACTGTAATATTATCATAGCCTTTGTAAATCCATTCTTTCATCTGCCTGCAGGTTTCTTTCAGCACAAAATGCCCTATAGGAATTATAAGCCCTGTCTCTTCCGCCTTTGGTATAAATTTTAATGGTGATATGATGGAACCATCTGGTTTAACCCATCTTATGAGAGCTTCCATACCTACTAAATGATTGCTTTCTACGTTGACGCGAGGTTGATAGTAAACCTGGAATTCATTATTTTTCAATGCTATTCTCAAGTCTCTATCTAGGTTAGCTTGCTCTATCACATTAAGTGAAAAATTTTCATTATATATTTGATAGTTGTTCTTTCCCAGACTTTTTGCACGGAACATGGCTGTGTCAGAGTTTTTTATTAAATCTTCTGAAGTATTTCCATGAGCAGGGTATATGCATCCGCCAATACTGGCAGTTACATAGATTTCTACCTCATCTATTATTATTGGAGAAGAAAGGCTTTTTACTATTTTCTCCATGAATTCAGATAATAAGGTTTCGTTATTTATATATCTCAGTACATATATAAATTCATCTCCGCCCCACCTGTATAGGGAAGAATTATCTTCATTTAAAGAGGAGAAAGTGAAGCATAATTTTTTCAATAATTTATCTCCAAAGCTGTGGCTCAGTGTATCGTTTATTGATTTAAAATTATCTATGTCCAGAAATACCACAGAAAAGTCTAGCTTATTACTGCAAAGCTCATTTAAATCAGTGTAAAGGGAGTGCATGTTAGGCAGCTCAGTAAGAGTATCTAAATATGCCAATTTGTTAACTTTTTCTGATAAGTTTTTTTGCTCGGTTATATCTGTATGGCAGCCTACTATTCTAACAGGATGTCCTGAAGAATCCCAACTTGCGCTGCCTGCATCAGATATCCAAATATAAGTTTCATCACTCTTTTTTATTCTATATTCGCATTTGTATTTATCAGAGATTTTACTAATGTAATTGTTAATATTTATATCAAAGATTTCTAAATCCTCAGGATGAATTAAGCTTCTCCAGGAAGTGTTCTTTAATGGTAATGTATGCTTAGTATAGCCAAGCATATTAGCCCATCTTTCTGAATAATAGAAATTATTGTTAGTTATATCCCAATCCCATATGCCATCGTGAGAAGAATTTAAGGCAAGTTTATATCTTTCCTCGCTTTGTTCAAGAAAGTTTTTATTATCCTGTAGTTCAGCAAACTGAACTTTAAGCTCATCTTCCGCAGCCAGAAGCTCTTCATAGGTAGACTCAAGCTTTTCATAATTGGACATTAATTCTTCATTAAGCTGCATATTTTCCAATTCGCTCGAAATAAAAGTCTCTATTGATTTTGCCAGTAATACCATAAAATCTATTATGCATTTCAATCTATTGCTGGATATATTATAAACAGAATTAATATTGTCTGAGTTATATATAGCAGCTGCTTCTGTATCAGTATCTTGATTATTGGAAGGGCTTACTGAAAATTCTCCGCAATATAAGTAGGCCAATAGATCATTCTTAGCGTATATAGGTATGTATACTGCGGTAAGGCCCATAGAACATTGGCTGCAGATAAATTTATCTCCAGGCTTTAATTGAGAGATAAACTCTTTAGAATGTTTAAAACAGCTTTTACAATCTGCAGTATCAATGGAACTATGCCAGCATGCGTTTTTTATATCTCTTTCAATCAATATATCGCCATTTAAATCTATAAGCATACAATTAATTCCACAAAAGTCATTAAATTTGTTCAAAAATACATTTAAGTCGTTTGAATTTATAAAATTGTATATTTTTAAGTTCATAGTACACCTCATGTTTGATGCAAAGTGTCGATTGTTGTACTAATTATAACATGAGGAAATACATTCCTCAATAAAAAATTTAGTATAAAACATCCGAAAATTAGCCAAATAATTACAAAATTAACGTTTTGCTTATAAAAGATACAATGCTATATAATTGATAAATTGTAATATTGTTGGTGTATTGTTTTTGCTTTTGGATAAAATTTCTCTATTGACTCAATACTGATAATTGTATATAATAACACTTGTCATTAAATTTCGTTAGTCATATTATGCTTTTTAAAGCATAGAAATATGGAGAGCGTGTAGGATATGGAGAGATGTCTGAGCGGTTGAAGGAGCACGCCTGGAAAGCGTGTGTAGGGGAAACTCTACCGGGGGTTCGAATCCCCCTCTCTCCGCCATTTAAACTTTGCCGTGCTAGATGGGGAGTTAGCGGTGCCTTGTAACCTGCAATCCGCTATAGCAGGATTGAATTCCTCACGGAGGCCCTAATCTGTAAGGTCTGGCCTGTAAAAGTGGCGTTGAGAACTGGGTCCCACGCAACGAAAATCTATGAACCCCGTCAGGTCCGGAAGGAAGCAGCGGTAAGTAGACACTTTCGTGTGCCGTGGAAAAGCCTGGTTTGAGCTAACTGTACAGGTAACGCTTATATGTTAGTGTCGATGTGAGGTGCACGGTTCAATTAAATAGTTAATTCAAAGACACTTGAAGAAGTGTCTTTTTTTTATGCATAGAAAGTGAGTTTTAGGGGAGCTGGAGACAGCTCCTTTTTTAGCCTTATAAGGTGCGGGAAGGTTCAACTAGATATATTCTTATCTAGTTATATGTAAATATAAAAAATTTAACTTAAGGGGCATTAATCTGCTATAATAATATTAGCTTTAAGCGAAGAAGAGGTGTATGAATATGTCTTATAGGGCTTTGTATAGAGAGTGGAGACCTAAGATTTTTGATGATGTAATCGGGCAAAAACATATTACTGTAACATTAAAAAATCAAATAATAAATGATAGAATAGCTCATGCATATTTGCTTTGTGGAACTAGAGGTACTGGAAAGACTTCTACAGCAAAAATAATGGCTAAAGCTTTAAACTGCACCAATTTAAAGGACGGAGAGCCATGCAATGAGTGTGAAGCCTGCAAAAAAATTAACAGCGGATTAAGTATGGATGTTACTGAGCTTGATGCTGCTTCTAACAACGGAGTAGATAATATAAGGGATATAATAGATGATGTACAATATCCTCCTCAAGAGCTTAAGTACAAAGTTTACATAATGGATGAAGTCCATATGCTTTCTTCGGGGGCGGTAAATGCATTTTTGAAGACCTTAGAGGAGCCTCCTAAAAATGTTGTGTTTATACTTGCCACCACCGATCCTCAAAAGCTTCCAATAACTATACTTTCAAGATGTCAGAGGTTTGATTTTAAAAGGATAAAAAGTGAAGATATATTTAGTCTTTTAAGGAAAATAGTTGAAGCTCAAGGGGTATATGCTGATGACAAGAGCCTTCAGCTGATCGCCAGAATATCTGATGGTGCAATGAGAGATTCTCTTAGCATATTGGATCAGGCTATATCCATGGGAGGAGGAAAAGTAGATTATTCCAGCCTCATAGGAATGCTTGGGCTTGTTACTAATGACAATCTTATAAAGCTTGTGGATGCATTTATAGATAAGGATATTGAAAGATCCATTCGAATAATAGATGAGATTGTTTTATCCGGTAAAGAAATAAACACCTTTATAAGAGATATTATTACCCATATGAGAAATCTGATGATAGTTAAGGTTAGCAATAATGCAGATGATATATTGGATATGTCTATGGAGAATATAGAACTTTTAAAGGATCAGGCCCAAAAGATAAGAATAGAAGAAATAATGAGAGATATAAATGTGCTTCAGGAAGCCGAAGAGCAGGCGAAATGGAGCAAGCAATCCAGAATCTATCTAGAGCTTGCAGCTATAAAGCTGTGCAAGGTGGAATTTGACACATCAAGGGAAGTCCTTTTAGCTAGGATAAATAGGCTTGAAGAAGCAATAAAGAGCGGCAATATAGCCGTGAATGTAATTGATGGCAAAGCTAAAGCTCCCAGAGCGGATTCCAAGAAGGATACTGCTCCAAAGGTAGAAAGGCAGGATACAAGAAAGCAAGAAATAGAAGAAGAGGTTAATACTGATTCTACAGTAACTATTGAAGATGTAAAGAAGGCCTGGAAGGATATTCTTGAGAGCTTCAAAGGAAGAAGGCAAATGATAATATATGCATCCCTCATGACTGGAAGGCCCTATTCCTGCAAAAATGGTGTAGTGGAGATATTGTACGATGAACAGTATGCTTTTAATAAAAACAGGCTTGAGAAAGAGGACAATAGAAAAATTGTTGATAGCGCCTTCAGCGAAATCCTGAATGAAAAGGTTAAAGTAAGATATGTTGTACAAGGTGGCGGAAAGCAGGAAAAATCATCAGAAGAATTGCTTATTGAAACCTTTGGAGAAGATATGGTACAAATAATAGATGATTAGGCGATATATTCTAAGAACAATAGTAATCTAATTGAATAATATATAGTAATATATAGTAAAGTATTATATAATAATAAATAGTTCTAAACTCAAGAGAGTTTATTTATGAATGGTTAAACACACTATATGTTTAATAAGGAGGATTTTTATATGGCAAAAGGTGGATTCCCAGGCATGGGAGGTAACATGGGCAACTTGATTAAGCAAGCTCAAAAGTTCCAGCAGCAAATGGAGCAGATGCAGAAGGATCTTGAAACGAAGGAGTTCACTGTATCTACAGGAGGCGGTGCTGTTACAGTTATCGCAAATGGTAAGAAGCAGCTTGTAGATATAAAGATAAAACCTGAGGCTGTAGATCCCGATGATGTTGAGATGCTTGAAGATCTTATCATAGTAGCATGTAATGAAGCTCTTAAGAGAGCAGAAGATGAAACTGCAGGAGAAATGAAAAAATTGACTGGTGGAATTAACATACCAGGAATGTTTTAATATAATAATGTATATTAAGGGTGTCTTTATGGCACCTTTAATATATTGTCCTTTACATGTTTAAGGCAGGATAAATTTTTATAAAGATAAGGATGTGAAATCATTGGATTTTTACCCGGTGGTTGTTGAGAAACTTATAGAAGAGTTTGCAAAGCTTCCTGGAATAGGCTATAAAACTGCTCAGAGACTAACTTTACATGTGCTTAATCAACCTAAAGAAGAGATAGAAGAATTTGCAAATGCTCTAATTAAGGCTAGAGGTACTATAAAATATTGCTCCATCTGCGGAAACTTTACAGATACGGATCCTTGCGCTATATGCAGTAATCCGAGCAGAGATAAAAGCATTATATGCGTTGTAGAGCAGCCAAAGGATATCATTGCTATGGAAAAGGTAAGAGAATATAACGGTGTGTACCACGTGCTTCATGGGAATATATCACCTATGGCTGGAAGAGGTCCTCAGGATATAAAGCTTAGAGAGCTTGTAGCAAGGATAAATGGAAGCGTGAAGGAAGTTATAGCAGCGACAAATCCTAATATTGAAGGAGAAGCTACTGCTATGTATATGTCAAAAATACTTAAACCTCTTGGAGTAAAGGTAACAAGAATAGCCCACGGAATACCAGTAGGCGGCGATCTTGATTATGCGGACGAAGTTACCTTATCAAAGGCTATGGAAGGCAGAAAAGAAATATAATCTAAAATTTCAATAAAATGTGACACGGGTAAGTAAAAGTAAACTCTAAAATTGTCAGCAAAAAAGATGTATAATATACATCTTTTTTTTATAACTTAGAATAAGTTTCCTATTTATGGCTATAATTTTAATAAGGAATCGTAGACAGGATACAAATTGGGAAAGGAGGAGTTACGTTAAAATCTTATAGGTTTTACGTAGCGTTATTAAAGGTGAACAAAGAAAAAATAGTTGATTTTGTTACCTCAAAAATGGACACGTCTATGGAGGAAAATGAACTTATAAAAGCCATAGAGGATAGCATAAATGAAATAGAAGCTGCGAGATCTTTTTTTAACTCAGTAAGTGATTCAAAACTTATAGATTACGCGATTTTTACTGAACAAGCTGCTACTGCTCGATATTCCTATCTTATTTCAGAGGCTAAAAGATTAAATATAAAAACCAAGCACATAGATATATTGAAAGAAATATCAGCTATATAAGAATACAACTTTATATTGAATTCATATATAAATATTTTTAGCATACAAATATAACGTACAAGCTTTTGGTTGTATAGAACTTATACGAGGTGGGAGTATGGAGGTAGCTATAGCATTCACAGCGGTACTTTTGTTAATAGTACTTATTTCAAATAAAAGATTTAATTTTTTATTTAAGTTTGCTGGAAAACTTATATTGAATTGCTTTTTAGGGGCTTTACTACTTTTGCTAATAAATTTTTTTGGTGCAAGCTATCAATTAAGTCTAGGTATAAATGCTGTTACAATTTTGGTCGCAGGTTTTTGCGGTATTCCAGGAGTAATTTTTCTAGAGATATTTAAATTTTATTTCTAAATATATTTGATGAACTCGGCTTGCTGAGTTCTTAATTTTTTTCATCGCTCTCTACTTTTTACTTCATGACCGTTCTTACCTATTTAAAAATTTCATGTTACGAATTGCAGTATATAAAAAGAAGGTTGCACTCATAGGATAAGTGAAATAAAATTAAGACATAGTCTTTCGAACTAAAGGTAGTTTTAAATCAGTGTAAAATTCAACACTGATTTAAAACAGAGCCTAATATAAAAGAAATTTTTAGGAGGAATTATGATAAAAATTAATGTTGATATATTTGGTGATCCTAACAAAGCTCCTGATGGTTCCTGCGGCGGATGTCACAAAGAAGGCATAGCTATAAAAGGGAAAAATGAAGAGTCTAAGGGATGCTCAAACTGCCAAGGATGCAGTGGGTGCAGCGGAGAAAACGGTAAGCAGACGCTTATTGAACAATTTAAGGATTTAGAAAGTTTTATTTCAAAAAGTGATGTAGCAAGCAGCATCAATTTAAGATTTCATGATATAAATAAAATAAATGTTCTGGATTATGATAATATAAGAATTCTTACAGAAATGGATTATGAAGCTCCCTTTGTGGTTATAGACGATTTGGTTAGATACTACGGAGCTATATCTACGGAGCTTATATACAGAGATGTAAAGGAATTGCTCGCATAAAATATAGCCATTTAAAAAAAGGTTATTGAACACTTAAAGTGTCAATAACCTGGGGGCTGTCGCACTAAGTAATTAGTGTACAGCTTCTTTTTGCAAAAAACAAAATCCCGCACTCGTAAGAGTAAGGGATTTTTTGTAAAATTAATGTATGACTAAATATATCAATTTACATAAAAATTATACTTTAAACGGTGGAAATTATCAATTAAAATTGCCACTAAATATTGATTATTTGATACCAGTTAATGATTCGGTGCGTTTGCTAAGTCAATTTGTAGAAAGGAACTCACAAAATATGTAGATAATAAAAAATAGAAAAGGATGATTTTATATGATAAACCATATAGAAAACCAGATTTTACCCATAATAAACAAAGATAAAAGTGTGATATATTCATCTACAAGTATTCCATTAAAACATTATTAAAACAGCACTAAGTTCTAAATATTAAAATAACTATCCTGTTAGAATTTAATATCAATAGGATAGTTATTTATTAGCTTTAAAAATAGTATCTATGAAAATCTGTATGCCATCTAAACTATTAGCTTCAGCTGTCATCGTTGTATGGTAACTCAATTATAACAAGGATTTATCCTAAATGTTTTTTTATTTTATTCAGTTGTAAAATTATTCAAGTATTTTTGCACCATTATAGTATAAGTATAAATATAGTGATTTTTAAATTAAATGGTTTATAACCATGTATAGGAATTATTGAAGAAGACGCTTGATTGTTAACTATTCCAATACATAAGTCAAAATCTTTCGAAAAGGCAGTTCTATTAATCCATGGTAATTATTTAAAAAACTACTTGACTTTTGCTTCTCACAAATGTAATCTATAACTATAGATTACATTTGTGAGAAGTGGAGGGAAATATTATGAATACAACCAATTGTAAAATATCAGATGCAGAGTGGATTGTAATTAAAGTATTATGGCAAGAACGAGAATTAACTTCTACTCAAATAATAGAAAGGTTAAGTGCTACTACTAGTTGGAAACCGAAAACTATTCATTCATTAATAAATAGACTTGTCAACAAGGGAGCTGTAGGCGTTAATAAAGAAGGGTCTCAGTTTAAATTTTATGCTATTTTAGATGAAAATGATTGCGTTATGGAAGAGACTAGAACGTTCTTAAAAAAAGTTTATGATGGATCAGTTAAACTCATGATTTCTAATTTTATTAATAATGAAAAGTTATCTGAAAATGAAATTGAAGAATTGCAGCATTTACTTAATAAAGGAATTAAGAAGTGAAAGGAACGGTGAAACGTAATGGATTTTAATAACTTGTTTAGGCAGGTTATAGTATTATCTATAATGGGAAGTATATTCGCAATTGCTATATTAGTAATAAAAGCTATTTTTAGAAAAAGGCTTAGCGGAAAGATTCATTATTACATTTGGTTTTTACTTGTACTCAAACTTATGATACCTTTAAATTTTCAGAGCCAGGTAAATCCACTCAATTTTATTAATAGAAATCCACAAAAATATGACATATCTTCATTAATAAATCAAAACATTCCAAGCATTACAAACTTAAATACCAATACTACTAATAATAAAGTACAAGGTAATATTGTTCAAAAGGATATTTATAAGAGGGCAATGCCTGTAAAAGGTACAACGAAATTTGATTTAAAAACTGTAGCTATAATTTGGCTTATAGGGGCTTTATTAATTCTAGCATATATAATTTTTACGAATATAATGTTATTGGTTAATATAAATAAAAGTCTAAAATGTAAAAGGCAAGACGTCGACAAGATATTACAAGAAGCAAAATTTAGAATAGGAATAACATCAAAAATATCAGTTATTTATGATAATGAAATAAAATCCCCTTTTGCATACGGAATTATAAGACCTAAAATAGTAATTTCAGAGCATATTGTTGATAAATTAACTTCACAAGAACTAAAATTTGTATTTTTACATGAATTAACCCATATAAAAAGGAAAGACTTAATAGTAAATATAATTATTATACTATTGCAGGTTATATACTGGTTCAATCCAGTAATAATATATTCACTATATCAATTTAAGCAGGATTGTGAATTAGCATGCGATTCCGCTATACTTACAATGTTAAATTCAAATGAAGTTAGAGATTACGGTCAAACTATTATTAATATGATTAAGATACTTTCAAAACCAAATCTGTTTGCTGGTACACTAGGGTTTTCAAATAGAAATATCAAAAGGAGAATAATTATGATTTCAGCATTTAATAAGAAGTCACTTACAGGTACTGCTATAGCTCTGTGTCTAGTATTTATGGTTGGCTGTTCAAGTGCATCAAAGAATCTAAGCAGCAATCTGAATAGTACTAATACTAATCAAAATACGACGAGTTCAAATACTTCTGCAAGTAACACAATAGCAACGAATTTTTCAAATTCTTCGAGTAATTCTAAACAAAATTCTAATTCACAAATCATACTACTTCAAAGTATTAAAAATTCAGCTTCACAAGGAAAGGTTATTAATTGTGATTTTGCTGTTTATACAACTTCTGTAGATGATTTGAAACAAAAACTCGGCAAAGCAGATAGAGAAGATTTTGTACCCCAGATTAAGAATAGTAAGTTCTACACTTACTCAAAATACAATTTGGTGTTTGGAGTTAAAAGAGACCAAGTTTTTGAGGTTAGATCATTTGACAATAAGTTAAGGCAAATATCTTTTTCAATGATAAATAAGTTTTTTGGTAATCCTGAATATAATGTAGTAATCAATGGCGAAAGAATTATAGGTTATACAACATTGGTTGTGAACAGTTCAACACGAGAAAAATATAAAGTTAAAATTGAATTTGTATTTTCAAAATCTGTAAAGGGTAATAGTAATCCTATATTGAATCATTACTTCATTTTAGATTCTCGTAGTACAGCAGATGATATGGCAAATGATCCTGGTATTGAATGGTAGAATATTGACGACTGTTACAATAGCAACAAAATATTGTTGTAACAGTCATTTTATTTAATAGTTTCTATACATTTTTGTCCAGTAACATACTCTAAGTTGCTGGACCTACAACTCCATCTGCTGTAAGACCATGTTTTGATTGCCAAGTTTCCACATATGATTTAGTTATATTTCTCAATATACCATCAACTGACCCGCCACAACGGAATTGTATATATCTTGTTGCATAATCATGATGAGGATATGGCACACCATCTGTAGGTCTTGAAAAAAATTTAATCTGAAGCTTCTTCTGTCATATTTGCATGCTATGGGTACTGAATACCTGCGTATCCTCTTGTATTTGAAGGTGAAGTACCAGGCTCTGCTATCCATATTCTGATATGGAACTATTTGTAGATGCAAAATGATAAAAACCAACTAATATACCAGCGGACTTGGCTGCCTTATATTGAGAGTCCATTAATCGATTAGTATAGGCCCCCCCCTCTGTAGCTTTTATATAGACCATTTGAATACCAATACTTCTTACAGAATTTCTTTATAATATGGGAGAAATATCAGGAGATGCTATATTCATCGATGGTACAAAGATAGAAACAAGTGCCAACAAATATACTTTTGTTTGGAAAAAAGCAGTTGTAAAAAATCTTAAGAAACTGCTTGCAAAATTAGCTGATTTTGTGGATGAGTGTGAGGCTACATATGGAATAAAACTTGTGTATCAAAATCAGGTAAAATTAAACTATGTTAAGAAGCTTAGAAAAAAGCTCTACGCTTTGAAAGAAAAAGAAAATGTAGAATTTGTGATGGATACGGCAAAAGAAAAAATCTACTGCAGTGCTCTATTGAAAAGTTTGAAGAATACTTGAATAAACTGAAGGAGTACACTCAAAAGATACATATCTGTAATGATCGTAACAGTTATTCAAAAACAGATAAAGATGCAATGAAGAATGGTCAGCTGAAGCCTGCTTATAATTTGCAGCACGGTGTAGATTCAGAATATAATGAAACTGAAGAGTATTATGGAAAGGTAAAACCAATGTTTTGGCAGAAAGCATCTTGTTATCACTGGCTTACAACATAAAAAAACTTCATAATAAAATCTAAGCACATAGAATTGGAATGAATCTTTTTCAGCTTAAAGAAAATTATTAGTTTTGAACGTTCTAAAATTTTGTTTTAAAAAAGCCTTAATTCTAAAGTCTTATTAAAGTGTGCCATTCTTTATCTGTTGAGTTGGTTTTGCCAATAAATATCTATAAAAAGTGTATGTAACATGAAAAAAATGGACTGTCCCATCAGCAATTTTCAATTGCTAATGCAACAGTCCCCTGGGACTATCTAATCAGATAGTCCTTTTTATTTATATATAATGTTAAAACTCTGCAAGCATCCGCCCATAATTAAATGAGCGAACATATAACATTATATATTGTAGATGGGAGAAGAGAATTTCGAAGAGATGCAGATACTATATAGGTAGTTTTACCGCCTATATAGTATAGTATATGCAGCAGCCCCAAAATTGCTACTGCTAATTACAAGAGTAACTTCATATAAAATTAATAGTGCTTAAGAAATTATTAAGAAAATATTAATACAAAATGTGGTAATAATTGATATAATATATTCATGTTGCTAATTAATTACATAATTAAAGTGAAAATGTGAATTGAGTAGGGGGTTAACAATGAATGTATTAGAGGTCAGTAACGTATACAAAAAGCTGGGCAAAAGAGAAATAATAAAAGGAATAAGCTTCGACATAAAGGAAGGGGAGATTTTTGGATTTCTTGGGCCTAATGGCGCTGGTAAAACTACCACTATAAGAATGCTTGTTGGACTTATACATCCTAATAAAGGGAATATAAGAATATGCGGCAACGATATATTAAAAAGTCCAGTTAAAGCATTATCTAATGTGGGTGCTGTGGTAGAAAATCCTGAATTATATACATACATAAGTGGCAGGCAAAATTTAAATATGATAGCAGCGATTAAAAAAATTCCAAAGAAGAATGTAGATGAAACTATAGATTTAGTAGGACTCTCTGGGAGAATCGATGATAAGGTGAAAAAGTATTCTCTTGGAATGAAACAAAGATTAGGACTTGCCACGGCTTTACTATCTAAGCCTAAGCTGCTAATATTGGATGAACCAACAAATGGTCTTGATCCAACAGGAATTATAGACTTTAGAGAGATAGTGAAAAAGACTGCCAAGGAAACAAATGCAGCGGTGTTCATATCCTCTCACATATTGTCCGAAATACAGCAGTTATGTGATACTGTTGCTTTCATAAATGGAGGGCAGATAAAGTCCATAGAAAATATATCTGGCGGAGATATGCATAATGAAACAGATACCTTAGCCATAGTAACTAAGGATATCTCAAATGGAGAGGCAATATTAAATAAGCTTGAAGTGGTAAGAGAGGTTGCTATCGAGGATAATATATTCACTGTAAAAGCAGATAGAGATACTTCTAATATAATAATAAAAGAGCTCGTGGCAGCAGATATAGATGTAACAGAAGTGTACAAGACTCACAAGGGCTTAGAGCAAAGATATATGGAACTTGTAGAAGGGGGGAAGAGGTAATGCTAACTTTAACTAAATACGAACTTTTCAAGCTTTTTAAAAGAAAAAAAACTTGGGTGGTTATAATAGCTTTTATATTGCTTACAGGTCTGCTTGTTTATGGAGATCGTCGAGATGCGGAGAATGAAAAAAAGTATAGTAATCCAGATTATATTATGCAAATGAACAATCAACAGATAAGTATGCTGGAGAGTGAAAAAAACAATATTCCAGAAAATATAAAAGATGATAATACAAAAATAGATGAATACAAAAATAACTTAGATCAGAACATAAGCAGTTTAAAGGAAGAAAACGAAAATCTCAAGCAGCAAAAGCTTATGGAGCAAAGTTCAAATGATAATTGGAAGCAAAGCATAGATGAACAAATAAAAAATAATGAAACTGCGCTGGCTAATAGTAGCAGCAGTGCCAGTGCAAAAAAGAATGATGAGTCTTTAAGAAGCAATAATGAGCAGCTAAAATATCTTAAAAATCATGATATAAAGCCAAGTAATCATTATGATTTTAACGCCTATAGGGCCTTGCAAAATGTTATGAAAAATTTAGGACAATTATTCTTGCTAATAGGAGTAGCAGTGTTTGTGGCAGATATGGTATCAGGAGAGGCAACTCCTCCAACTTTAAAACTGCTACTAACGCAGCCTGTATCAAGAGGCAAGGTTCTGTTATCTAAATTTTTAGCTATAAGCATAGCCGCAGCTGCAAGTATACTTTTAGTGGAAATAGGAGCGTTTATAGTTACAGGAATAATGTATGGCTTTGGAAATTCTAATTACCCTGTGATAGTAGGGACCCAATATCACATAGATACAAGTATCATTCAAGATGGAAAGCATCCATTACGTGCTATAATGGGAAGTTCCTATATAATACCTAATTGGCAATATACCTTGGAGTTCTTAGGACTTCAGATGCTCTATGTGATAACAGTAGTATCTGTTACCTTTATGATATCATCTTTAGTTAAGAGCAGTATGATTTCTATGGGTATAAGCACTGTAGGCTTTATAGCTGTCATGGTTCTTTTGAATACTGTTCAATTTTTCAAGAATCTTATGCTATATATTTTCTTAGGATACACGGATTTTTCTTCTGTATTGTCTGGAGATATTGCCATGCTTATCAATAAAGCTAATCCTAAGATTTATTTTGTGGTGATAGTATTGCTAGCTTGGACGGCTATAAGTTATGCTATTTCTCATCTGGTATTTACTAAAAAGGATATACTTGTGTAAAACCAAGTAACTATAAGTAAGATGTAAAAATTAATAGTTATTGAGGAAATCGTCTCTTTATGAGCCGGTTTCTTTTAATGTGCTGCGGCAATTTGCTGCAAGAAAAGTAATAATTATAAGTTTATAAAAAATTCAGCAACGCCGAATTCTTACCTTAATTTTTAATTCTTCATTTTTATTTATTAATTTGTTCTTATATATTTCTCTTTAAAATAACTTTATCCTAATTGTGTAACAGCTTCTTGAATTTTAACCACAATTCTTACTTCTTGCTTTTACGCCGTTCTTGCATATTGAAAATTTCATATTACAAATTTCGGATATCCATATATAAAGTTTACTTAGAAAAAACTATAGTATATAATGGGTTAGGATTAATTATGAATTTAAACTAAGTTAGGGGAATTATATGGTGATTTTTATAATATATGCACTAATAGTATTTTTGTTTGGATCTATTCCCACGGGATATATAATAGGCAAAAAGGCGGCTGGAGTAGACATTAGAAAACTCGGAAGCGGAAATATAGGTTCTACCAATGTAAAAAGAATATTAGGGAAAAAAGCAGCCGTAATAACTCAAGTTATAGATATGGCAAAAGGTTTGGTTCCTGTACTCATAGCAAAATATACATATCAGTATATAAATGTTCCCTTTTCAAAAGAAGAATTTATATCTTTGTTAGCTATAATTGTAATAATAGGACACGATTTTACTCCTTTTTTAAATTTTAAGGGAGGAAAAGGAGTGAACACTACGGCAGCTGCATTTTTAGCAGTGGCTCCGATTCCTACATTGATGGCTGGAGCAGTTTATATTTTTATGAAATTCTTTACTAATATAGTATCTATTAAATCTCTTACAATAGCACTAGTTATAACTATTGCATCTATTTTACTAGGATATGATATATCCATAATATTATCTGCTGCTGCTGCTGAATTGCTTATAATTATAAGACATAAAGAAAACATAAAGAGATTGATAATGAAACAGGAGTCCTAGAGTAATTTGGACTTAATTTTAGAAAAGCCAACATTTAATTTTTTTAATCGGGACAGGTCTTTAAAAGAAGCTAAGGCCTTGGAGCTAAGACCTGTCCCGGTGTTTTCTGAAACAAGTTTTCTTATAGCATAGAGATGATTTAACTTTTCTTATTTATAAATTTAAAACATAGCTTTATTTTTTAATATTCAGATAAAAATCGTATACTGATTCTGGTGTATCAATGTATAGAAAACGACGAAATAAGTAGAAAAATCGAGTATAATGTTGTTAACATAAAATTATGAAATAAATTTTGTTGATTGTGGATAATAAACCGTGGTACTATATCTAAGTCGCAACTGACAAGTATAAAAATTGAAAAGTAGAAAATACTAAATCAATAAAAAAACTTGAAAAAAATTGTTGACAGATTATCGGTAAAATGATAATATATAAAAGCTGCATGAATGCAGTAAGGTCTTTGAAAATTGAACAGAAGGAAAAATATCAATTCTTTGATATAAGGTAAATCCAGCAGATTTTACAAATGTAAATAGCATTTGTAAGATATCGTTAGAATCAAGT
>NZ_JACTOJ010000044.1:0-16995 GCF_032335695.1 Clostridium sp. 19966 | reverse complement strand
CATTTTAATTATTATCCATTTTTTAAAAATTATTCATGGATAATTTAGTGGTTATTCTTTTTTTCTTTTTTTAGGGTCAATTGACCCTAAAAATTGGTTTTCAGAATAGCCATTTAATAAAGCTTAATATAAAACTTATTGCTGCTGGAGAATTATAAAGATTAGGTTATGGTTTAAGCTGTTGATATAGGCTTTGCTCCATCTGGAATTCTGGCTAAGATTAAAAAATATTAACAATTGTAAAGTATTATGCGATTATGTTGAAGATTAAAAGTAATTAGTGATATATTCGAAGTAAACTTGTTAAAATTTAGAGTTCTATGCATGTTTTAATAAGCATTTGGAGGCATCACTAATATGATTAAATTAGCAGATTTAGAAGGCTTTAAGGCTTCAGCAGAATTTCAGATTAATGAAATACCTGGTGGAGCTATTTATGTGGTTATTGAAGGTGAAATCGTAACTTGGAGAATATCCTCAGATACACTTACTACTGATGAATTTCAAATTGGTTCAAAGGTATATGAGGCTAGTGTGGAAAAAAAGTGCATGGATGAGAAGAAGACCTTATCAAAAAAGGTATATAGTGTGAGAAATGGAGTATACGTTAAGATTACGGCAACCCCATTGGTTGATGGAAATGATGAAGTGGTAGGAGCTGTTTCCTTTGCTATACCAATAGTTCATCCAGTTGTGAGGAGCTTTCAGCATTTTGCTCCTAGTATGGCAGAAATGTTTCCAGAAGGGGTATTTATCTATGTTTCAGATTTAGAAAACATAGTAAAAATACAAAAATCACAAAAATTTGATATTACAAAGATAAAAATTGGGGATCCCTTAGAGGAAAGCAGTACTTCAAGTATTTCTATGAAAACAAAAAAACTTGCTATTTATCAGGATGATGGAGAAAGGTTTGGAATACCTGCCATTACTATGAGTTATCCGTTGTTTGACGAAGAAGATGAAAATATAGTGGCAGGCT
Source organism: Clostridium sp. 19966 (assembly GCF_032335695.1). Lineage (NCBI taxonomy): Bacteria > Bacillati > Bacillota > Clostridia > Eubacteriales > Clostridiaceae > Clostridium > Clostridium sp. 19966. The sequence goes on along the minus strand of NZ_JACTOJ010000044.1, from coordinate 16,013 downwards.
CTTTGAATATTGTATTGCCTAAGACTATAGCAAAGACTCTAGAAAATTCCTCCATAGATTTGAGAGATGGACTAACTAATATATCTTCTAGTGTGGAGCAATTGGCCGCTTCAGCCTCTAATATACATACAGTAGAATTAGAACTTAGCAGTGATATAAAATCTATTTATAATTCGCTGGAGGAAATATATAGTATATCAAAGTTCATTAAGGAAATATCTGATGAGACAAATATATTAGGATTAAATGCTTCTATAGAGGCGGCTAGAGCTGGAGAAGCAGGAAGAGGTTTTAGCATAGTGGCTAAAGAAATAAGAAGACTTTCTCAGCAGACTAAAGGCACGGTGCCTAAGATAAGAGAAATTACTGAAAATATAAAATCAGCTGTAGAGGAGACCAGTCAAAAGAGTAATACTACTTTAATTTCAAGTGAAGAACAAGCAGCTGCCTCCCAAGAAATAACAGCAAATATACAAAAATTAGCGGAGCTGTCTAAAAGCTTAAGCGAAATAGCTAAAAACTTATAATTTTAGCTGTATGTTAAGGAAGTGTCGATTATTTAACTTCGTTAGCATACAGCTTTTATTTATGTAATATGGTAAAATATTTTCCGGGAAATAATTTGTAATTGTATGGAGATTTTTATATGAATGAGATAAAGGTTATAATGTTTGATTTGTTTTTTACGCTGGTTGTGCCTAAATATAGTTATTTTAGGAATGAAAATGATGTATTAAGCATAACTAAAGAAGAATGGGAAAAATATGCTGAAGATGAGAAGCTATATTTGAAAAGAGCATTGGGTCAGGAAAAAAATCCTGAAAAAATCATTGAAAACATATTGGAAAATGCAGGATTAAATGCTACTATAGAACAAAAGATGGAAATACTAAAACTGAGAGAAAATAGATTTAGACAAGCATTATCGGAGGTGGATGAAAAAGTAATTAATGTACTTTCTGAACTTAGAAAGAGGGGTAAAAAACTATGTGTTATAAGCAATGCTGATGTTATTGATGTAATGCATTGGAAAGAAAACCCGCTCAGCAATTTATTTCATGAAACAATATTTTCCTACGAAGTTGGACATGTAAAACCTGAAATTGAAATATATGAAGCAGCATTAAAAAAGCTGAAAGTAAAAGCTGAGAATTGCATTTTTGTGGGGGACGGAGGATCACAGGAATTAAAATCAGCTAAAGAAATAGGAATGAAAACTATATTGACGGGATATCTATTAAAGAGGAGTAAAGAGGAATTACAGGATTTAAAGGCTTATGCTGATTATTATGTAGAAGATTTTCAGGATATAAAGGCACTGATTTAAAACAGCACTTAAAATTAAGGGTGATAATTTTGGGTAAAAGAATAAGAGTTAGTATAATCTTTATAACTTCCTTTATAATTTCGTTCTTTACTATAGGATATGTTATTAATACCAAGTTAAAAGTTATAGATTGGATAGAGGGAGCGACCTTGTGGGATAAATTTGATGAATATTATATAAGAACTTTTTTTCATGATGCCGTACCAGCTTCAATAATTGCATTGATAGCTACAGGTATATTTTTAAAAAGAAGTGATAGAAGCAATAAATAAAATATAAGCTTTACAGTATAATTAAAAAAATGATGCGTTTTTGCTATGAGGGAGAATATGCTAGGTATATTAATATTTATAATTATTTTCAATGGGTGTTTTTATTTCACAGGAGCGTTTTGTGACAAGCATCATTCAAAATTTCCAGATACAAGCGTTGGATACAAGTCTTTAAGAGCTCGTAAAAATAACTATACATGGGTAGAAGCCGATAAATATTCAGGTAAAGTTTTTAGAATAACTTTCTTAATAACTGCAGTGATACAAATTTTATTGGCAGTAGTTCCGAGAGCTTTACCGGAAAAAACATTGTATGGATTAATAATATATTTGCAAATTATTGCAGTAGTAGTAAGTATTTTTACTATAGAACTTCATTTGAAAAAGATGTTTCATTAATGTATTTACTTATATTTAGAAAAATGTTACTATAAAGGAAAATGACTATGTTTTAAGAGAATGTTGATATAATTATTAGAGGCATGGTCAAGGTTAAAGATGAAAGGGGAAAGTACAGTATGACACCAGCTAATTGCTAAATATTGATTTATTTTAAATTAATATGTATTTTTTAAAGGGTTTTTAATTTGCCTAACCGTATAGGTTTATTTGTGTTACTCTTTATGAAATGTGGCATTTAGAAGGTAACTTACTTTTCTGAAATTCATTATTGTGATTTAATTAGGTATTTTAAAAGTAATATTGCTGATTATAGGTAATATTGCATTTATTTACGCTAATTTTTTAGAATTATAATAGAGTATTTTGGGCCGTGAGAGGAATATATCTTCTTGCGGTCTTTTTAATTTGGCTATGTTTTAAATTGGTGTAGAGATCAACATCGATTTAAAATCGAACCTTTATATGCCTATTTCATAAAGAAGATATTATTTATGAAAGAAGGAATTGAAATGATTGAATTGACCGTAAATGGTATAAAAAAATATATGGAAGCAACTCTTGTGCTGAAAAATATAAGCTTTCAGGTTTATGCAGGAGAAAAGGTAGGGATAGTAGGAGTCAATGGAAGCGGTAAAAGTACTATTCTTAAGCTAATAGCGGGTATTGAGCCTATGAATTATTATCCAGGATATCCTCAGACCTCAAGCTATGGATATGACGAAGGCTGGATCTCTATAACCAGAGGGGCTACCGCTGCTTATTTGGAGCAGATACCAAATTATTCTCAGCAAATAAAGGTGATAGATGTTTTAAAGCTTGCTTTCGATGAAATCTATGCTATAGAAAAGAAGATGAGAGAATTAGAAGATAGAATGAAAGATTTAGAAGGAGAGGCTTTAGAAAAAATCCTTAACCAATATAGTAAGCTTCAAGAGCACTACGAAACTAAAGGAGGTTATGATATAGATGAAAAGTTGGGCAAGGTATGTACTGGGTTAAAATTTAGCGAAAGCTTTTTAAACAAGGATTTTAACTTGCTAAGCGGAGGAGAAAAAACTACGGTGGTGCTTGGAAAATTGCTTATAGATAATCCAGACATTCTTCTCTTAGATGAACCTACCAATCATTTGGATATGGAATCCATTGAATGGCTGGAGGATTATCTTAAAAATTATAAAGGCATTGTGATCACGGTATCTCATGATAGATACTTCCTTGATAATGTAGTTACAAAAATAGTAGAAATAGAAGATATGGAGGCTATAACCTACAAAGGAAATTATTCTTCTTATATTAATCAAAAAGAAGAAAATATGAGAATTCAGTATGAGGATTTCAGAGAGCAGCAAAAAGAGATAAAGTCCATGGAAAACACAGTAAAAGAGCTTCGAGACTGGGCCATGAGAGCGGATAATAATAAATTCTTCAGACGGGCAACCAGCATTCAAATAAAGCTAGATAAAATGGATAGAATAGAAAAACCAAAATTTGAGAAGAAAAATATGAAGCTTGACTTTAAAGCAGCTGAAAGGTCTGGAAATGAGACAATAAAGGCAGAAGAATTATGCAAGAGTTTTCAGGATAAAAAAATATTTAAGAATGCAGAGCTATTAGTAAACTATGGAGAAAGAGCAGCTCTCATAGGACCTAATGGCTGTGGTAAAACTACGTTCTTAAGGATGCTTTTAGGTGAAGAAGATGCTGATAGCGGCAGGGTGGAGCTGGGGGCAAATGTTAAACTTGCCTATCTTCCGCAAAATATTAAGTTTCCTAATGAGGAGCTCACTGCTTTGGAATGCTTTAGAGAAAATATTGTTATTCTGGAGGGAAAGGCAAGAGAATACCTATCTAAGTTTATGTTTTTTGGGAAAAGTGTATTTAAAAAAGTAAAGCAGCTGTCCGGTGGAGAAAAGATAAGACTTAAGCTAAGCATAATGCTTTATGAGGATATAAATTTACTGATACTTGATGAACCCACAAACCACTTAGATATTGCGTCTATAGAAACCCTGGAAGAGGCTTTAGAAAATTTTAAGGGAACTATATTTTTCATATCTCATGATAGATATTTTATAAATAAAATAGGGCAAAGGGTTATAGCTATTGAAAATAAAGCCTTTAAAACTTATCTTGGAAATTATGATTATTATAAAACCAAGCAGGAAGAATTGAAACTAGAGCCTCAAAAGGAGCAAGAACCCAAGAAGGAAAAAGTTAAAAAAATTAAAAACTCAGATGAAAAAAAGAAGAGAGAAACAGAAAAACTCAAATTAGAGGATGAAATAGATCTCTTGGAAAAGCAGCTTAAGGAAGTAGAAGAGGCTATGAATAAAGCAGGAGAAAGCTATGAAGAACTGAGGGAGCTTCTTTCTAAAAAAGAAAAGTTAAATGAGGAACTGGAGGATGTTATGGAGACATGGATGGAGTATAATAAGTAAATTAGTAATCCAGAAAGAAAAATACTGAATTTTTTATGCTATTATATATTTAGAAGATAATTGATTTATTGATAATTAAATATACTTTTAATATATTTAGATTAAGGGGTGTAATGGTGGTATTAGGATTTTTCTTAATAATGGTTATTTTATTTTTTCTAGCATTATTCTTTATAACGTTAAATGGGATATTTATAATTATATGGATATTAAAAAAACGTAGAGGAAAGGCTTCTAAAAAACGCTATATTATTATTCCAATAATTTTTTTAATCATAAGCATTTCATTAGAGCTGATTCCTGTTGGTTGGGTTATGATGGTGCGTTCAGGAAACAAAAGTATGTCTAAAGATGCTGTCATAGCAAAATCAGGAGAGATTGGATACTGGGGACGTAAAGCGAATAGTGATGATACAAATGAATATTTTGAAATGAAGGGTAATATCTATATTCACGTATTAGATAAAGATTCATCGCATACATGGAAGCTTGGGAAACCAATTGCTAATATTAAGCTTAGATCCAGCGAAGAAGTATTTAACAAAATCTTGATATCAATATTCGCTCGTGAGGATATTTCAACATTGTATCCAGTTATTAATGATGAAGGATTCGAGTTATATAGTACAGGAGGAAGTGAGATTTACTGCCCTGAAAACCAAAAGGATAAGATTTTAACGTATTATGGTATTTCTCATTAGTATTATTTAATTTACAATCTTCTTTTATTAATGGCTATGTTTTAAAAGGATGTTGATAAAGGCGTTTTTCGTCTGGCATGGTTTCTTTCAGAACCCATGTGAGTAACTCTAGGGGCTGCTTTGTTATAATTGGCTACCAATTTTAATGCGTCGTCCATGGCGCTAAAATTGCTTTGCCCGTCCTGGGCAAAATTACGCCAATTATAAGTCGCAATCCCTAAGAGTTCCTAGAACTCAAACGATAATATCAACATTTTAAAACATAACCTCCCGTACTGAAGGAAATTTTAAATCAGCGTAAAAATCAACACTGATTTAAAACAGAACCTTAGTAATAAATATAATAGCTCTCAGAGATAAGCATATTTCTGGGAGCTATTTATCGTTTGAGAAGTAACTGGAATGTGAGTATAAATATGGTATAATTGTTTCTAACAGTTGTAAATTATAGAAAAAGCTATAGGTTTACTTGATAAAGGAAAGATTTCAATGGAGGAGAGAAAAATTTTAACCGGAATGTGGGACATGGGAGATGAAGAAACAAAGTAGCCATTTATAAGTCTATTTGAAAGTGAAATAGCAACAGGCGAATTTCATAAGCTTTATTTTCAATGGTATAACATAATCCATGAGCTTGGACATATTTTAAGAGAACATCATGGAATTGAAGGGGACTGGTCTAAAGAAGGTGCTAGCGAAGAGCAGTCGGTAAATGATTTTGTCAGATAGATATGAATAAGCATACAATATAATGAGAGAAAGGAATGGTGGCTTTGTTAGGAGTAGAAAGGTACGAAGTAAAATTGATTCCTCACGATGAAAAATGGGAAGAAGAAGCTAAAAAAGTTATACAGCAGCTGGAGGTTATATTAGGAGAAAATGTTATTGACATTCAGCATATTGGCAGCACTTCTATTAAGGGAATATGGGCAAAACCAATTTTGGATTTAGCTGTGGAGGTAAAAGCACTAGCTCAATTAAATAAAGAAGGAATGCTTGCTGCTGGCTATGATGCTTGTGGTGAAAGCGGAGTAGTTGGACGGTATCTCTTTGTAAAACGTAAGGATGGACACATATCAACCCATCACATACACTGCTATGAAAAGGGCAATGAAGATTTAGCCGCAGTCATAAAATTTCGAGATTTTCTTAATGGTCAGCCTGAATATGCGCAGCAATACTGTGATTTAAAGAAGAAATTAGCAGAGAGATTCCCTAAGGATAGGGCTTCTTATACTGCTGGAAAAGAACAGTTTATAAAAATGATATGCGAATTGGCAGATAAATAATATTCATTTCAGAAAAGAGAAATGTGAGAGGATAACACTTTTGGGAATTCTATTAAAAAATGAAAGAAGAAAAACTCATTGATTAAGAGAGGTAAGTTTTTAGGACTGCTTATAAAAGCATATTTTTTATGGAGGCAATCTTATGGAAAAAATAACTGTCTTAGATATAAAGTTCAAATTTGGAGATACAGAAGATGCTATTCATCCTGTTATTTTACAGGATGATAATGAAATGATTTTGGTGGACTGTGGGTATGTAGGTCTCATGCCTATTATAGAAGGTGCTATTGAGGCAAAAAGCTCACTAAAATTTTGATCACTCATCATGATCATATGGGAGCAGCAGCAGATTTTAAGGCGAAATATCCTAATATAAAAATTGTTGCAAGTGAAGTAGAAGCACCGTATATTAATGGAGAAAAGAAATCCTTAAGGTTAGAGCAGGCAGAAGAATTTGAAAAAACTTTACAAGGTGAGAAAAAAGCTTTTGGTAAAGCGTTTTGTGAAATGCTTAGAAAGGTTAAGCCTGTTGATGTAGATATAAGGGTGCATGATGGTGAAGTTATGGATTGGTGTGGCGGCTGTGAAATTGTAGCTACTGCTGGACACACTCCGGGTCATATATCCTTGTTTTTAAGCAATAGGAAAACTGTAATAGCAGGCGATGCCGCTGCATTAAAGAATAATAAATTGATAGTGGCGAATCCTCAATTTACTTTAGATATGGTAAAAGCAAAGAAAGACATAATAAAAATATTAGGCTATGATGCGGATAGATTTATTTGCTACCATGGTGGAGTGTATATAAGAAAATAGAGCATAGAAGAGAAATATTATTCTCACATAAAGAACACATTATGTACACATCATATAAACATAAAGCTATATTATTATATACTCATAGGATAATTAAATAGTAGTAATCCCCCAAAAATAAAGCAATCGGTAGCCCCCCTTTTGACTGCTTTTGTTTTTTGTAAAATAATCCCTTGATTAGAATATCACAATGTTTTTATTATACTCCTGAAACCGTTATCTTTTGAAAAAAATGTTGAATTAAGCTATCATGCATCTTTAATATATATATATTATTTAACCACTCTGATGAACATTATAATGATTCTCCAATTTTGTGAAGGATTTGACAAAATAGCCGTTTTCCTATCGTTAATTATATAACGATGCTATATAATTATTTATAGTAAAGCATTTTTTCACTTCGAGGAGGATTTTATGTCAAATTATAGTGATTGTATTGAAAAAGGACCTATAACACAAGAATTACTAGAAAAAATGGATGCGTATTTCCGTACAGTAAATTATTTATCAGCAGGACAGTTATATTTATTAGACAATCCATTGTTACGTGAACCATTAACTATGGATCATGTAAAACGTAAAATAGTAGGACACTGGGGTACGGTTCCAGGACAAAATTTTGTTTATACCCATTTAAATCGTGTAATAAAGAAGTATGATCTGGATATGGTTTATATTTCTGGTCCAGGACACGGTGGAAACTTCATGGTAGCTAATACTTACGTAGAAGGCTCTTACAGCGAAGTTTATCCTAATGTAAGCCAAGATACTGAAGGCTTAAAAAAGCTTTTTAAACAATTTTCTTTCCCTTGCGGAATATCCAGCCATGTTGCTCCTGAAACTCCAGGTTCTATAAATGAAGGCGGAGAACTTGGTTATTCTTTAGCTCATGCTTTTGGTTCCGTGTTTGATAATCCAGGGCTTATTACAGCTTGTGTGGTAGGTGATGGGGAAGCAGAAACTGGTCCACTTGCTACTGCATGGCATTCAAATAAGTTCTTAAATCCAGTTAATGACGGTGTGGTATTGCCAATACTTCATTTGAATGGATATAAGATAAGCAATCCAACTGTTTTTGCACGTATTTCAAAAGAAGAGGTTCAGAAATTCTTTGAAGGCTGCGGATGGAAACCTTACTTTGTTGAAGGTGGCGAGCCAATGGTTATGCATAAATTAATGGCTGAAACACTAGATAAAATAATAGAAGAAATTAAGGCAATAAAGAGACATGCGATTGAAACTGGAGATCTTACTCGTCCAATGTGGCCAATGATAGTATTAAGAACTCCAAAAGGATGGACAGGACCAAAGGTAGTGGATGGCAATCAGATTGAAGGTACCTTCCGTGCTCACCAAGTACCTATGTCTATGGAAAAGCCTGAGCATCTTGAACAATTAAAGGAATGGCTAGAAAGCTATAGACCAGAAGAATTATTCGATGAAAATGGAAAGGTTGTTCCTGAAGTAGCAGCAATGTCTCCTAATGGAAATCAACGTATGGGTTCTAATCCACATGCTAACGGAGGACTTTTACTGCGTGACTTGCGTTTACCTGATTTCCGTCAATATGCTGTAGAGGTTCCAGCACCAGGGGCTGTCAAGGCTCAAGATATGATAGAGCTAGGTGGATATGTTAGAGATGTGTTTGAGCTAAATAAGGAAAACAAGAACTTCCGTATTTTTGGACCTGATGAAACAATGTCAAACCGTTTAGCAAAGGTATTTGAGGTTACTAAACGTGATTGGAATGGAGCAAAGGTTGAAAATGACGAATTCCTTGAAAAAGATGGAAGAGTAATGGATTCCTATTTGAGTGAGCATATGTGTGAAGGCTGGTTAGAAGGTTATTTATTGACTGGACGTCATGGCTTCTTTGCAAGCTATGAAGCGTTTATCCGTGTTGTAGATTCAATGTTCAGCCAGCATGCAAAGTGGCTTAAGGTTACTTCAGAGCTTCCATGGAGAAAGGATATAGCTTCCTTGAACTACATACTATCTTCTAATGTATGGCAGCAGGATCATAATGGATACACTCACCAAGATCCAGGATTCCTTGGACATGCAGCAGATAAGAAGGCGAGCATAATTCGTATGTATCTTCCACCAGATGCTAACTGCCTTTTAGCTGTATTTGATCAATGTATGAGAACTAAGCATAATATAAATGTTATGGTTACCTCAAAGCATCCAAGCAGTCAATGGCTTAATATGGAGCAGGCTATTAAGCATTGTAAGCAAGGTATTGGTATTTGGGATTGGGCAAGCAATGATCAAGGTAGTGAACCAGATGTAGTATTGGCTTGCTGCGGAGATACTCCAACTCTTGAAACTATAGCAACTGTTTCTATATTACGTGAGTATTTGCCAGAATTAAAGGTTAGAGTGGTGAATGTAGTTGATTTAATGAAACTTAAGTCAAATGAAGATCATCCACATGGACTTACTGATGCAGAATTTGACTCTTTATTTACAAAGGATAAGCCAGTAATATTTGCTTTCCATGGTTATCCATCATTAATACATGAGCTTACTTATTCTCGTCATAATCATAATATTCATGTATTTGGATATCAGGAAGAAGGAACGATTACTACACCATTTGATATGCGTGTTCAAAATAAGATTGACCGTTTCCATTTAGTGCAGGATGTTGTTAATAGCCTTCCAAACCTAGGTAGCAAGGGCGATTATCTATGTCAGTTAATGCGTGACAAGCTAGTTGCTCATAAGGAATATATTGCAGAGGTGGGCTTAGACCTTCCAGAGATTCGTGAATGGCAGTGGGAAGGTTCAAGAAAATAGCTTATAAAAAATTCAAGCTGTTATAGCAGGGCAATAGGATATCTGAGATTAAGATATCCTATTGCTTATTATCTTTGGTTCTGTTTTAAATCAGTGTTGATTTTTACACTGATTTAAAACTTCATTCAGTTCTATGGGGCTATGTTTTAAAATGTTGATATTATCGTTTGAGTTTTAGGAACTCTTAGGGATTGCGACTTATAATTGGCGTAATTTTGCCCAGGACGGGCAAAGCAATTTTAGCGCCATGGAGGGCGCATTAAAATTGGTAGCCAATTATAATAAAGCGACCCTTAGAGTTACTTACATGGGTTCTGAAAGAAACCATGCTAGACGAAAAACGCCTTTATCAACATTCTTTTAAAACATAGCCTTATTTTTCAATTTTTAATTTATACGCTATTAAGGTAAATTCGCCAGGAATATTTTTATGCTCGTCAAACCTCGGACCTTCTGTCAATTTTTCTATGACAAAGCCTGCTGTGGCAAAAGAAGTAATAATCTCTCCCATTGTCCAATATCTTAAAAGGCATTTCGGAAACTTTTCCCGTTCCTTCTCTGTAAAAAACTTTTCATGTGCTACATCACTAATTTGTAGGGCATCTTCAAAGTAGTCACCTGTAAGCTCTAAGGCATCCTCTCTGCAGTCGAAAATATCACGAATCTTAAATATTTTTCTTATGGGATGAAAATCATTTAAAATTAGTTTTCCGCCAAGCTTCAACAGACGATAAATTCTTTCTGCAAGCTCATTTAGATCTGAAAAGTAATGTAATATTCCTCCTTCAAGATAAACAATATCAAAACTATTTTGCATATTTGAAAGGTCTAAAGCTAAAAAATCGGATACTATATAATTTAAATTAACTCCAGCTTCTTTGGCAGTTTCCAGGGCATAATTTTTGTTCTGCTCAGAAATATCTACAATAGTTACATCGGCACCTAGTAGTGCTAGGGGTATGGCCTTTTTACCGCAAGAGCCAAGCAAATTGGCAACTTTTTTCCCTTTAACATCACCAAGGTATTCAAGATGCCTTCGCAAATGTTTTTCTGGCTGCTTCTTTAGCTCTTGAGCAAAGCCTGCAGGCGAACCTAAGTTATTTGTCCAGAATTCATAGGCTTTATAAGACCAAGCTTCTTTATTTGTTTCGCTTTGTTTTTCCATGAGATCCTCCTTAATTTAAAACATACTCTTTTTTAAACTCTGCTGTTTTAGTATAAATTAATGCTAGAAATAAAGAAAACTTGTTAGCAAGCTTTGTAATGCAGCTCCATTTGAATAAGGGATAGCATTTCTATTATTCTCATATATTCAAAATATTTCTTGACATGGTTATACTTTTATCCTATGATATGTATATTAGTGGTACCGAAAATACCATACTTGTGTTAGGGTAACCCAAAAATAGTGAAAATCAATTTTATTTTGTAATTTTAGCGGTAGATATGAGAATCTACTGCTTTTTTAATGCATTAACATAATTTCTTTTACTTGAATTACATAAATGCTATAATTAGGAATAAATATTGATGAGTGCTTGATGCAAGGGAGAAAATAAAAATGAGAGATTTTTATTCAGAAAAATTTATAAAGGCCTTAAGAAATCTGGATGTAGCTGATTTAAGGAGGATACCTAAAGCAGATTTGCATAATCACTTCGTATTAGGTGGGAGCAGAGAATATATTAAGCTTAAAACGGGAATAGAAATTCCATTCCTTCATGAAGTTTTATCCTCAATGCAGGCTATGCATGATTGGAATAACAAATACATGGGTGAAAGCTTTAATAATAAAGAGATGAGGAAATTTTTAATTGAGGCTACCTTTGTACAAGCCAAAGAGGACGGTATTAAAATTTTGGAGATTGGAGAAGATGTTTGGGGCTTAGGAGAATTTTTTAATAATAATATAGAGGAATTAATAGATACATTTCAAGCAGCTAATCAAAGCATAGCACCGGAAGTGGAGCTGAGATTGCAGATAGGTTTATCAAGACATTGTCCCATAGACTATCTCTTAACCTGTTTAGAACCTTTCTGGGACAAAACCATATTTTATTCTATTGACTTATATGGAGATGAATTAGCTCAGCCTATTGAAAATTTTGTTCCAATCTATAGAAAAGCCAAGCAGAAAGGATTGAGGCTTAAAGCACATATTGGAGAGTGGGGAACCGCTGAAGATGTAAAAAAAGGAGTAGAGCTGCTGGAATTGGACGAAGTGCAGCATGGTATTGCGGCTGTAAATTCAGAAGAAGCAATAAATTTTTTAATAAGTAATCATATACGATTAAATATAACTCCTACCAGCAATATAAAGCTTGGCAGGGTTAAGGAATTAAATAATCATCCCATTAAGAAACTTTTTCGGTCTGGAGTTGATGTTACTATTAATTCTGATGATATTTTAATTTTTGACAGCGATGTATCAAAGGAATATTTGAGACTATATGAAGCTGGTGCTTTAAAAGCGGAAGAACTTGATAGTATACGCGTTAATGGGTTACGCAAATTATGATGTTTGAGCAAATTCTATATAATTGAGGTGATTAATATGTTTTGCCCAAGATGTAAAATGGAGTATAAAGATGGCGGCTTAAGATGTAAAAACTGTAAGGTTAAGTTAGTTGCTAAACTACCAAAAGAAAAAATATCAAAGAAAAGAGAATTTAATCATAATACAGAAGTTAAAAAAACAAATAAAAAAATAAAGACACTAATAACTGTTTTTATAGCTATATCTTCTATACTTTTTTTTATGTATTTTATGGGATTTTATATATTTAAAAGTTTTATGTCAATTCCTGATGCATCCTTGTTGGGAGAATTAATGATTTATTTTCTTGAGCTAATTTTATTCATTTTTATATCGATTGGTTTATATATAAGTACAGATATTTGGTCTAATGGAGGAAAAATGAGCAACAAGGACAAAATAATAAAATTATTAGTAAAGAGAATTTCACCAGTAATTATGATTATTTTGGGTATATTCAACACTTATGCACCAATGATGGATTTTATTAAGAGAGATTATATTTATAAATATGGAATAGTTACAGCAATAACTATGAAAAAATCAGAGGATTATATATATTGACGGAAAACGATATTCTTTTATTGTAAGGGTAGATGACAAAGTAAATGTAGGGAACGTATATTCATTCGTTATAGCTAGAAGAATTAATTTAATTCTTGATATATATAAGTAAGTGTTGAGAAAATTGTATGTATAATTTATCAAGTTATAGCTTATTATTTATTTTGCTGAGAAAGGAAGGATTTCATATGAAAAAACCAAATACATTAATTAAAGGAGATAAAATTGCTATTGTAAGCTTGTCTAGCGGAATGCTGGGAGAAGACTTTGCAAAGCACCAGGTGGAATTAGGAACAAAGAGATTAAAGGAATTTGGATTGGAACCAGTTTTTATGAAAAATACATTGAAGGGCGTAGAGTATATAGAAAATCATCCAGAGGCAAGGGCACAGGACTTGAAGGATGCTTTTTATGATGAATCCATAAAAGGGATCATGTGTGTCATAGGTGGAGATGATACCTATAGAACTCTGCCATATTTAATGGAGGATAAAAAATTCATAGAAGCTGTTCATAATAACCCTAAATTATTCACCGGCTTTTCAGATACAACCATTAATCATCTTATGTTTCATAAGCTTGGCATGGCTACTTTTTATGGCACAAATTTTGCCTCTGATATAGCAGAATTAGATAAAGAAATGCTGCCTTATACTAAAAAAGAATTTTTAAAGTATTTTAGCAATCCAAAAGAAAGCTCCTTGGAATCCAGTAATGTGTGGTATGAGGAGAGGACAGACTTCTCTAGGGAAGCTCTTGGAACCAGCAGAATAAAGCATGAAGAAAAAAGAGGGTATGAAGTTTTGCAAGGCAAAGGAAAATTTAGCGGAAGGCTTTTGGGAGGATGTCTTGAAAGCTTATATGATATATTAACAAATAATCGCTATGAAGATGAAAAAGCAGTATGTGAAAAATATGGTTTGTTTCCGAATCTAGAGCAGTGGAAAGATAAAATATTATTTATTGAGACCTGTGAGGAAAAGCCAACTCCGGAAGAATTTCAAAAAGAACTTACTGCTTTAAAAAATACCGGAATCTTTAATGTAATTGAAGGTATAATTGTTGGGAAACCTCAGGATGAAGCCTATTATGAGGAGTATAAAGCTATCTACTATAAAATAATTGAAAATAAAGAGCTACCTATAATGTATAATATAAACTTTGGTCATGCTACTCCAAGAGGCGTAATTCCATATGGAGTTTTAACAGAAGTGGACCTCGATAAAAAGACTATCACCTTTAAAGAAAGTTTTTTTAAATAATATCACTGTTTTAAAGCAGAGCTTAAACAATGTAAACGCCTTGAGATTGAAATGATTTTAAGGCGTTTTATTTTACTATGCGGTTTATTGACGGATATAGCATATTGTATTATATTGAAAAGTAAAAGGGTGAATTTGTAAATTTGGGGCGAATATTTACAAACACCATATTGTATACAAGGAGGGCTATTATAAATGAAAGAAATTGAAATGAACTATGGACAAGGTGCTATGAAAGCCTCTATTGAGGAGAAAGATGTGCTGCAGGTAATAGAAAGCAACCCATTTAAGCAGGACAAGACAGAAGAGGAGGTTATAGAGGAGGCACTGCTTAATCCTATTGACAGCAGGAGACTTAAAGATATAGTGCATGAAGGTGAAACAGTTTGTATCATAATCTCTGATATCACAAGAAGCTGGCAAAAGCCGCACAAATTTTTATATAAAATTGTTGAGGAGCTTAACGCAGGTGGAATTAAGGATGAAGATATCATATTCTTATCCGCACAAGGCACTCACAGAAAGCAAACTAGGAAAGAGCATGAATTGCTTCTCGGAGAAAAGCTGGCAGGCAGGTTTCAGGTATATGATCATGATTGCTTTGATGAAGAAAGCATGACTTATCTAGGAGATACAAGCTATGGAACTCCTGTCATAGTAAATAAAAAAGCTGTGGAATGCGATCATATAGTGCTTACTGGAGCGATTATCTATCATTTTCTTGTGGGCTGGTCAGGCGGGAAAAAGTCAATACTTCCTGGTATTTCCTCCTTCAAGTCCATATCCGCAAATCACTCACTTTCTCTGAATGAGGGATTTGGAACTGGTGGAAGAAAGGAAGTATGTTCTGGAAATATAGTAGGAAATCCAATACATAATGACATGCTTGAAGCAGCCGCTATGGTGAAGCCTTCCTTTATGTTTAATGTAATAATGGGACCTGATGGAAATATAGCTGGTGCAGTTGCAGGAAATTATATTACAGCTCATGAAGCAGGAAGAAAACTAGTAGATAGCATAGATGGTGTTAATATAAAAGAGAAATCAGACATAGTTATTGCTAGTGCGGGAGGATATCCAAAGGATATCAATCTTTATCAATCTATAAAGACTCTAATGAATGCTAAGGAAGCAGTGGCTGATGGCGGGACAATGATAATACTTACTCAATGCAAAGAAGGTATTGGGGAAAGCGATGATGTTAAGCATATGATACTGGATTTTGATAATATGCTGGACAGAGAAAAAGATCTTAGGGAAAATTACACTATTTCAAAATATGTGGGATATTTTTTCTGTGAGTGCGCTGAAAAGTATAAACTAATTTTAGTTTCAGAAATTGAGCCAGCCTTGCTTAGCAAGACAAAAATCATTTTGACTAAAACACTAGAAGAGGCCCTTAAAATCGCCTATGATGGTGAGAATAAAAATGCTACAATAAATCTAATGCCACACGGAGCAACAACCCTTCCAAGGTTAGCGGAATAAATAAATTAGGCTATTCTGAAAACCAATTTTTAGGGTCAATTGACCCTAAAAAAAGAAAAAAAGAATAACCACTAAATTATCCATGAATAATTTTTAAAAAATGGATAATAATT
>NZ_JACTOJ010000043.1:0-17149 GCF_032335695.1 Clostridium sp. 19966 | reverse complement strand
AGTAAAATAACTATTTTATTCTACCAAAAGGTGACTTTTTATTGTACTATACTGGAAAATCTTCTCCCTTTTTGTTTGCCGAAATCTCACCCTTTTAGTTTACCATTTACAAATGAATTACAATAACACAAATTTAGCGACACAAGAAGATTTAGAAAGATTAAAGCAACAAGTTTTAGAAAATGGCAAATACACTTTAAGAAAGGCAGAAGAGAAAAGGCAAAAATATTTTGATAGTGAATTTAAACCACTATTCGCAGATATAGATAAAAAAGAAGTTACTGCAAAAGAAATAGCAGAAACAAAGGAATTCCTTAGATTTTGGTATGAGGATAATATAAATTTACTTTTAAGTTTAAATGTTAGAAGTAAGCAAGGAAGATTAGAACAGAACATGACTTCCTTAAATGTTTTGCTTAATAATTTAGATTATTTTTTATCATTAAAAACAGATGTATATACAAGTCTTAATATGTTTTACAAACCTACAAGAACACAAGACGTTTGTTATGTTTTAAATGGTATAGTTTTAGATTTAGATTATCTACATGGTGAGAATGAATATAAAAATTTTACGAAAGCCGATTTATTTTATAGTTTTTGGGATAATTATATAAATGCAGGTATTTTGCCACCTCCTACTGCTATAAGATTTACTGGTAGAGGTTTGACAATATGGTATAAAGTTAAAAATCAAAATGCTAAGTATAAAAGATATTTTTACAAATATATTCAGCAAGTAATTTACAACAAATTGAACTTAAAAATAATGGATTCTAAAACTTTTGATTTAAGTAGAATTACACGTACTCAAAACACTTATAATATTAAAGGTAATAATATTGCGGAGAATTTATACTTTAATAAAAGTATTGTGTACAACAATTTAGAAGAATTATTAAAAGATATTGATATAGAAGAATATAACAGATGTATTTCTAAGCGTGAGGCATTTAAAAATAAATTAAACAGTACTGATAGAGTGAAAGTAGAAACAACAACTCCTACAACCGAAACTGCTGAAACTATTAATGTTACTGTAAAGATAAGTAAAGGCACTAATTTAGAAAAAAGGTTACAAGCGTTTAAATTAATGTCCACAAAGAAATATGAAGATATAGAAACTCTTGTAACTCTACGAAAAGGCAAAGATATGCAAGGATATAGAAGTATCCTACTATTATACTATGCTTGTAGTATTTTATATGCAAGTTCTAAGCCTTTTGATTTTGCAGTAATGGAAATGTGTGATAAAGTCAATAAAATAAACGAAATAGTACAGCAAGAAGATATAGAAGTAGATTTTGTGATATATAGTGCTATAGAAAGTTATAAAAAATTCTTGAATAAGAAACTTATTACTTTAAAAGCCAATGGTAAAAGATTTGAATATAATGGATATCACTATTCTAATGCAAGAATCATTAATGAGTTAAGTATAACTATTGATGAAATGGTTCAACTTAAAGTATTAAAGACAGGTAAAAAGGCTAATAAAAAAGAGTTTAATGAAATTGAAAGAATAAAAAAATCCTTAGAGCGTGGAAAAAACCTTGACGAGGCAAAAGTAACAAAGCGTGATAAACTTTATCAGGAATATTTGGTAATTAAAGAAAAGCAAAAGGAAGGATTAAATAATACACAGATTGCTAAAACCCTTGAAATTGAAAGAACAAAGATAAGTAGATTATTAAAAAAATATGATGTTAATTAGGGGTGTGCATTTTGTCCTATAAGATAGTAAAAAAGTATCTTCAACAGACCACCCTAAAAAGGAGTAATAAAATGAATAATAAATATTAAAGAGTATGTTATCCAACAAAGGTAATATACTCTTTAAATTTGCTAATAAATATATTATAAAATTTTCATTTAAATTTTTATTCATATAAATAGCCTACATTATTTAATTGTAGTTGAATTTTATAGTAAGTTTATTATACTTTTACTATCTAAAATTAAATTTACAACTTTACTAATGCTTACTTTAACCCTAAGATTATCAGTAAATAAAATAAGTAAAAGAAACATTTAATAAAGGATATATAAAAAAATATACCCTTTTACTTACCCTCATATACTATAAGTAAGTATAATATTCAGAGTTAACTATTCCATTATTTATATTAATAGAGGCAACAACTTTATTTTGGAACTCTTTATCAGTGTCATAGTTTGATAGTAAAGCATTAGTATCTAATCCCGTAAGTTTTTTTAAGTAGACTATGTTTGTCCCATTATTTAACATACTCAAAATTGCTGTTACCTTATAACTCTCTGGTGGATATACATATTTGTCTTTTTTGCCACCTGGCTGTTGTTTTAACATTTCAAAAATTCCTAGTTCAGTATAGGTTTTAATAAAAGATGTACTTACACAAGAAGTATTTATTTTTCTATTTAATACTCCATATAAAAAATAGAAGAGTCTATCATTTTCGGAATAGATTTTATTAAAAACTCTTCTAGCATAATCTAATGTTTCAACTATTTGATTTCTAATGTTGTTAGGTAATTTAATAACTATTTCATTATATTCTATACTCCTTGTACTTCCATCTTGAATATTATTAAACTTCAATTCAAGCATTTCACTTGTTTTCAATGGAAGAATAAGGCTCAATTTAGCATATAATCTCGCTATCATTATTTCAAAAAATCTTTTTTGCTCAGTTGGATTCCTGAAGTCTGAATTAATGTTATTCATAATATGTGTATCTATTTTATATAAGGTTGAAGTTAGAAGAGTAT
The DNA here is from genome assembly GCF_032335695.1 of Clostridium sp. 19966. Lineage (NCBI taxonomy): Bacteria > Bacillati > Bacillota > Clostridia > Eubacteriales > Clostridiaceae > Clostridium > Clostridium sp. 19966. The sequence goes on along the minus strand of NZ_JACTOJ010000043.1, from coordinate 14,398 downwards.
TGTCTATTATCGGTTTTTTGAAACTCTTTTCTAGATTTTCACTTAATTTTTCTTTAAATCCAGCGGTATCAATATAAGCATACAATAATTTAAAATCGTACTGTCTTTTTATTAATTCATCAAATAGAAACTTTAGTGCCGAAATATGAGTTGTTAAAGTAGGCACTGCTCCAATTTTGGTATCATATGAATATACAAAATAGTCATCAATATGATTTTGGTTTAAATTAAAAACCTTATCTTCTAGTAATCTGTCTTTTAGATAATTTAAAAAATTACCAATCTCATTTTTATATGTAGAATTTTTTTCAAGTATTTCTGTAACTAATGTTCGGAATTGGTCTCCATTTCTCATATTCTATACCCCCATACTTAAATATTATTATCTATATTTTACCACATATCATAAACCTAATATACTTTTTAATTTATCAAATAAATATGTAATAAATTATTTGATACTGTTTATTTACTATGAATACTCCTATGTTGATAATTAAAGATATAGTTCTTAATAAATATATTAGGTTTCTATTATTCTTAATTTATTTTAAAGCAAATCATACCACCTGTAAAATAATTCTAAAATAAATATTGATTTATTTATTTTTCTGAGATAGAATCACCACCATAATAACTTTTAAATATTAATAAGGGGGTTGATAACATGAGGAATAAGAAACAAATACTTATGATAGCAAGTTTAATTATAATAATAGGAGGACTTACAGGCTGTGGTACTTCATCTACTAAAAAAGTAGTAAATACTACAACTACACAAGTTAATAATGTAAATACTAAAGTTGAAGATAAGCAGGAGGCTCTTAAAAAAGAACTGCAACCATTGTTATTGAATTTTGCAAGTGCAGGATTAACTTTTGACTATACAACATATACAGTTGATGACTATAAGAAAATAAAGACCTTTGAAACACAAGATTCGCAAAAATTAGAGATAGACAAGAAGTTTACAGATAAATTAAATAGCATAAAAAATGCAAAAGGTATAGCCAACGTAGAAATTATAACAATAAATTCTATAGAGCAAAGAAATGAAAATATAGTCGATGTTATATTTACTGCAAAACAGAATGTTAAATCTTACGTAGAAAACGGAAAAGACTATTCTAATTCTGTAGATAATGTAAAAATCTCTGCAACACTTGTAAAAGAAAATGGACAATTCTTAGTAGATAGTTATGCATTCGATATAAAATAAGTGTGTTTAATCACACTTATTTTTTTATGCAAAAAAAGTTGAAAATCAATTCTTTCTTAAATATTATTTTCTTATAATAAAAATTCAATTTGTGAGGGAGGTAGATAGCAATGAATAAGAAATATAAATGTTTAATAGTCTTGTTTTTAGTAATAAGTTTCTGTGCTATAAATATAAATACCACGGCTTATGCTGTTGGTGACAAAAGCGTTTTAGATGGAAATAATGCTAATACAGGGGAAAATAGTAATAGTGGAGGAAGTAATAATAAGCCAAGTATTCCAAAGCCTAAGCCACCAACTACAGAACAATGGTATGATAAAATTTTATGGGATAAAGTTAATAGTAGTATCTCTTGGATTGATGATAGTAATAGACTTGTTATTACAGATAATCAAGCGACTAAAAATCGAGAGTCAACCGTTAGTAAAGATTGGAAATGGACATTTTCCTATGGAGAATCAGAAGGCAATATAACCCAAACTTTGGGTGAGAGATTTGATAAACAACAAATTACTTTTATCGCTCCCCGAAACGGATACTACTATATTACAAGTACACCAAGAGTAACAGAAACCACCTATTTTTATAATAGAATTGTAACTACAAAGTATTGGCTAAAAGAGGATGAGGATGGTATTTATATGGTTGCAAGATTTATAAGTAGAGAGGGAGAAGTTCCCTCGAAAACTATTGTAAAACAAGAAGATATTTTGCAAAGTTATTTAATGAAAGATTTTAAAATCTACTTAAGACAGGGAGAAAAATTTGACCCAAGCCCTATAAAAAAAATAATATCTGAAACAACAGATATAGACACAACTTCTTCATTAGTTAAATAGATAGTAAAAGAGATAGTGAAACCAACTATCTCTTTTCTTATGCTTTTTTTCCTTAAAAAATATAATATATTTATTATGTTTTACCAATGTATAATTTAATATAGGACTAATTATATAGCCTATAAGTTTTATTATAAAATCTTAATAAATATACTATTAAATATGCTACTTATTCGGTAAATCTAAAATCCAATCTATCCAAGCCATAACGCTCTCTGCTCTTCTAGGTAATGTGCTACTCTCTTTGTCCACATTGTATATATAGCATCCCATTAACTCTCTGCATAAGGACTCTTTATTTAAAGGCTGAGCAGTATCAAAATATTGTCTTAATGCTACATTAAAACTTTCGTGTTCTAATATGCACCTAACAAGATATAAATACTTTTGCTTATATCTCATTTTCATAACTTGTCTACCTTTTTCACTCAAGGTATACATTATTTCATTAGTATCTTTGTCCTTATACTTAGTAACTAAACCTAAGTAAATTCCTGAGTTTGTATAATAATCGGTTTGCCTTTTAGCAAACTGATAATTTGATGTAATTTCATCCTTTGATAAGTCCTTATTATAAAGAATACCCAAAAGGTCTACTACTCTCTCAAACCTATTGGCTTGAGGGAAAGGAACTTTAGGCTCTGCTACTAATTTTACATCATTTAGTATTTGGTAAATATCTCCCAACTCTATTTTTTCAGGTGCAATTATATAATTTTTCTGTTTTACAAGCCTTAGAGAATTATATAAGTTACTATCTGTAAATTCATATTCAAAGAAACTAAAAATATCATTTGAATAGGTCATAAAAGTAGGTATTACCTTTTTAGAAACTTTATCCTGCCAAAGTCTATAAGGATAATATAATTGCCGAACTAAAAAATCCTCAACCTCAAAATTTTTTGCTTCAAGAATCATTAGTTTATTACCGCTTTCAAATCCTGCATCTATTTCACATTGGCTGTTTTCTACCTTAACAGGAAATAGTTTATTGCTACTTTTTATATTAAAGTCGAAAGTATTAGTTGACATTCTTCCGCCCAATGTAAAAATAGCATCTTCTTGCATTAAATCACTAATAATACCACTTACATAGGCACAATGAATTGCTGAACTTTCTGAATATAAATCATTAAAATCTATACTTTGTATGTCCGTAGGAAAACTTATAGGGATATTCTCTATATCCTCACTATATCTTACATCATGATAAGTTTGAAACTGCCCTAAAACATATTTATTTCTACTCACAGGAAGTATAGATATTTTATGCTTTTTGAAGATACTTGGTAAATTTACTTTATGGTCAAACTTAGCCATTAAACGACTTTCCCTAAATTCATTTATGTCCTTAGATTGTATCTCATAAAAACCATTAGTATTTATTTTATCTACTATATTATATTTATCAAATAATTGCTCCCATGCAATATCATTCTTTGTAGGCTTTTCTGTACCCATAACCTATCCCCCAAATTGAATTTAGTAATTCATTACTAACACTTCATCAACTTTTCCCCTTTTTAAACCATCAGCATTAATATTTCGGCTCGCTGAAACAATTTCTATTCTATAATCCTTATATAAATCTTTTATAAAATCTGTTGCAGAATTACTTAATAAAACAAAACATCCTTTTTTATTAAGTCTATCAAAAACATCCTTTAATCTTCTTTGTTCGTCTCTACTAAATCCATCTAAAGAATAACCTGTAAAACTGCTTGAATCACTTACTGGGTCATATGGAGGGTCAAAATAGATAAAGTCTCCCTTTTTAGCACCTCTTACAACTTCCTCAAAATCTCCATTTGTAATAGTAATATTAGATGAATTCAAAAAGTTATGTACTGCTTTTAGAACAACTTCATCTAAAATCTTAGGATTTTTATAATTTCCAAAAGGTACATTATACTGACCTTGTGAATTAACTCTAAATAAACCATTGAAACAAGTCTTATTTAAATATATAATTCTTGACGCTCTTTCTATTTGAGTTAATTGCTGAAACTCAGGCTTTCTATCCAATTCCCTAATTTCATAATAGTATTCAGGTATATTTTGATGTTTTTTTAAATCTTCAATTAACTCGTCTAATGAATCTTTAATTATGTTATAGCAATTTATTAACTCTGAATTAACATCATTAATTACTGCCTTTTTAGGTTGTAAGTCAAAGAGTAATGCCCCTGCCCCTACGAAAGGCTCATAATAAGTCTTATATTTTAATGGAATATACTTATTTAATTCTGGTAATAGTTGTCTTTTACCACCAGCCCATTTAAGAAATGGTTGAACTAATAAATTCTTTTTCAATGTTTTACCTCCTTACCAGAATAATTTACTATGCAAATTATATCACAAAGCATCTAAATTTACTAGATAATAGAACATATATTCTTATAAGGTTAACGTAAAAAAGACACTATTTACTTAGTGTCTTTTTCCATGCTTAAAAGTTTATAAAATGTAGTCTTTTTAAGATTTACTAAACGCATAAATTCTGTACTTGTTATCTTTCCATCTATATATAACTTATAATATTTATCCCACGACTTTGGCTTTTGAGCCTGTGGTCTGCCGAACTTTTGCCCTCTAGCCTTACATGCCTCATACCCCTCTTTTTGTCTTTCTCTGGTGGTGATTCTCTCTTGTTCAGCAATTGTACTTAATACCTCTAATAAAATATTATTTACCATTTCTCCTATCCATGCTTGTTCTTTTGGAAAATCCTGCATTGTAGTGGGGATATCTAATACTTTTATTTTAATACCTTCTTTTCTAAAGTATTCTAATTCTTCTTTAGTTTGTATCTTATTTCTTCCCAAACGGTCTAAAGATTTAACATAAACGACATCGTCTTTCTTTACTATCCTCTTTAAGATTTGGTAATTTTCTCTACTAAAATCCTTTCCGCTTTGCTTATCTATAAAAAGATTTTTTTCTTCTACATATTTTAATAAAGCATCCACCTGCCTGTCCTCTCGTTGCGTAGAACTAGAGATTCTTATGTAACCATATATATTTCCCATAATATCAGCCCCCTTTAAATTTATTGAATCCAATTGAACCACATCTTCCGTAAAACTTCAACTTTTTTTACGGAAAAAAATAGTGTTATTTTTTATAGAAAAAACAATAGAAAAAAGATATAAATTAATAGTTTGCTTGAGTTTACTTTTACGGAATATACAAATAAAACAAAATATCTGTAAAAACAGTTGATTCCTGTATGGGATATACTTACAATTAAGACATAAACAAAATGTACATTTGTTTTTTAATAAAAAATTAGAGTTTTTTTTGATTTTAAAAAAATGAAGTATCTTTAACTTATAGAACAGAAATAGTAATAACATATAAAAGTATCATTATATTAAATAAAGTATAGACACATGGGAGATTTCCTCCCATTTCATTTAAAAATGCCCTGAAGGAGGAATTTTGATTTTATTTAAAATAAGAAAGAGTAAATTTTGTCTTATTTGTATAAAAATATCATAAGTATTACGGTAAAAAGAGCAGCGATCCGCTGCTCTTTTTCTCATTAGATATAAAAAAATTTGAAAACTTATCCTTTACTTATTATTATTTTAAAAAAGTAATAAAGGAGGCTGATAACATGAATAAGAAACATAAGATAATTAAAAGCATTTTACTAACAACTATATTTACATTATTTTTCGTTATTTGTTTGACACCTGTTAAACAAAGTAGTGCTAACCCATTACTTGCATTATTAGTAAAAGTTGCAACTGCAGATGCAACAACTACAGCGGTTGTGGCTGAAAAATTTGATATGCTTAAAGATTTTATAAAAGATAATGGATTTTCTACTGAAGGAATGTCTAAAGAAGAGTTATTTAATAAAGCAAGCGGTATAAGTGATAATATAGAAGATTTTAAGCCAAAGGAATCAATAGATTTTGGCACAAAGATAATGAATGACTTATTTGGTAATGACAATTTAATTTTTTTTAGAAGTGATAATGGGTATGACTTTATTTCAAAGCCTGGGGAGGATGGGTTTGGATTTAATGATATAGCAACAGAATTTCTTGCAAATACTATTACCGACACTATGGAAAGTATATTACACCCAATAGATGATGCTATAAGAACCGCAAGTAATAAAATTAATGAAACCATACATCCTATAGAAACTCTTGAAAAGCAATTCGATTTTTTAGATGGTAAATCTAACTTTTTAGATAAATTTGATACCGATAAATACGAAAATAAGGTTAATGAAAATGAGCCAAGTTATAATGCTATGGGTGAAAAGGATTGGACAACAGATTATAATTTACAATTAGAATTAATGGAAAATAAATTAGAAATAGCAACAGATTTTACTAAAAAAGAAGAAGAGCATTTAGATATGCAAGAAAACTTCACACTTGATACACTAATGCAACAAGAACAGCAACAAGAGTTACAAGAAAATATGCAACAATTCCAACAAGAGCAACAGCAACAAATGTTAGACATTATGATTAAATAAGCAAGGTTTATACTTGCTTTTTTTATGCTCTAAAGAATTGATTAAATTTTGTTTTATAGAGATTTAATAGTCAATAAAGCATAATTGAACGAAAAAAGCCAATTTTCCCTTACACCATGCAACGCTATGCGTTGCTTATGCTTTTTTTAAAAACTATATTTATATTTTTTAAAAAAATTTGAAAAACAATTCTTTATTAAATATTATTTTCTTATAATTAAAATTATTAAGGGGGCGATAACATGAATAAGAAAATAACAATAATAACTATAATTGCTATGTTAATAAATACAACACCTGTGTTTGCACAAGATTTACCTAAATTATCTACACCACAATTAAAACCTTTGCAAACTTCTACTCTTTCAACTACGTTTAAAGAGTTAAGAACTAACATAAATAAGGAAGGAAACTTACCTGATTTACCTAAACTTCAAACATTACCTGAATTAGATACTTCGGGCTTTGGAAAAATGGAGTCTGATTTTACAAAAGGAACAGTTGATTTGACTAAAGAGGGTTATGGTAAAAAGGTTGAACTTCCTAATCCAACTTTATCTGCAAGTAATAAAGATACACTATTTGCGGATATAAATAACCAATATGCAAGTGCAAAAGCAAATTTACCAAGTTCCTCAATTCCTGTTGACCAAATAAGAAGTAAATTATCTAACTTTGATAAAAACGCAAGTGCTATGTATAATGGTGCAGTATCAAATAATGCCTCTACTGTTGATGGTAAAAAGTCTTTGGCATCAGCAGGTGTAAGTGCAGGAGATTCTGCCTTCCAAAAAGCATTACAAGGTCAATTTAGTTTAGATAATTTTGAAGCACCTGCATCTTCTGTTCCCGAATGGTATTATAAACCTTCTTCAAAGATAACTGATAGACAAGCAGAAATATCCGTAGAAAAAGACACAATAAAAGAAGGAAACAAAAAGAATGCTAAGTTAATAGATGATGGAGATGCAGTACTTGATTTGTGTTATGGAATTTATGTTCCACCAGAAAAAATTTCTAAACTAAATCCCGAAGCATCGGCTTTTTTACAACAATTTAATAGTATAAAAAACGATGTAGACAAACAAAGTATAGAAAATGCACAAAACTTAAATGCAAACAAGCAAAAGCAAAAAGTAAAAACGTATAATTTAAATACAAGTGCTAATACCGATTTTATAGATAGTATTACAGGAATGAAAGATAAAGTTGCACAGGATAAGGCAACTCCTGAGTACATAAAACAAAGAAATACTGTTGCTACTGTAAATACCGTTGCAGATTTAATTAATCCTACAAGCCCAACCGCAATAGTTAAAAATATATTAAAACTAAAAAATGCACTTTAATTAAAAGCAAGTTAATACTTGCTTTTTTTTATACCCTAAAATTGATTTAATTTTGCTATATGTTGTTTTATATAACACTTTAGCAAGATGTATCAAAACTCTGCAATTCTTCCTACACCATCAGCAACGCTCTGCGTTGCCTATGCTTATGATAAACACTCCCTCCCCTCTTTTCTTTATTTTTCTCTTTATAGTTCCATTGGTAAAAAATAGTTGATTCTGTAATCTGTTCTTTCTAACATGCAAGATACAAGTATTTATATTACGAAAGAGATTTTTTATATAAGCAATTTTTATATACGTAAGAAGGAGGCTATATTAATTACCATTTTTTTAATATCTAAGAAAGAGATTTTAACAAACTTTTTAATAACAAATTGGAGGGATTTGTAAAATGAAAAACATTAACGTTGATGAAATCATTAAACATTTTCAAGAAAAATTAAACAATGGAAAATCCGAAAATCTACTTAACTATTTAAAGTTTATAAGTAACTTTCATAACTACAGTTTTAACAACACAATACTTATTTACTCACAAATGCCCACAGCGAGTTTCTGTGCGTCTTTTGTAAATTGGAGGTCAAAAGGATATGTTGTAAAGCGTGGAGAAAAAGGAATTCGCATCCTTGTTCCAAAGATTGCAAAGTTTGTAATTGATGATAATGGGGAAAAGATATTTTTTAGCCAAATGACACAAGAGCAAAGGGAAAAGGTAGACAAGTATTATACACTTACAACCTTTACTGAAGGTTGTGTCTTTGATATTTCACAAACTGAAAAAGTTAAAGGAAGTAAAGAAGATGATATGTTTTTTAAACCTCTTGGTAATGACTTTGAAGAGCAATACGTAACCTTAAAATCAATAGTAGAAAGCAAAGGCATTGAAGTAAAAGAAGAAAATACAGGTAGTGCTGAAGGCATATCACTTGGAGGTAAAATCTCTATTAAGAAAGACTTGGACTATAACAATAAAACGCTTGTTTTAATCCACGAATTCTCACATGAGATATTAGACCAAGATATTTATAACGAAGTACAAGAAAGCGATAGACAAGAAACTAATAGTTCTATAAGAGAATTAAGGGCTGAGAGTTGCTCTTATATTGTAAGTTCTTACTTAGGTTTAGATAATCCTTTTAGTGCTGATTACGTACTACATTGGAGTAATAAAGAAGAATTTATAAAAAATCTTGAAACTATTAAAAAGGCATCCAGTCATATAATAAGCCTTTTAGAAGAATATAACACAAATAAATTAGATAACAGTAATGTTGCTGTATAGGAGGATAAAGATATGAATAATATAGAAAATTTATTTACAAGTGAAGTACATAAACAAAGGTTTAGAGAACTTGCAAGTTTAGATACTACAAGCACAAGAGATATAGAAAGAAACGCACTCTTTTTTATTCTAAGTGGAAATGAAGAATTATGGAATAACAGAACAAAAATATATGATACTAAAAAGCATATGATTAATAGCAGAAATATAAATAAACTGCCTATAAGTAGCAGTGGAAAAGCAATGCTCTTAGCAGGATTAAATTTATATAACTCTTATAAATGTTTAGATTTTACAAGTACATTTAGTTGTTTAGATAAAAAGAATCTAAATATAATGTTAAATAGTATCGTAATCAGATTTTTCTAAGAATGAGAGCAGGACAACCCTGCTTTTATTTTTTTCTAAAAAATAGTTGCAACTCAAATCTTTTTCTAATATAACATGAATCATCCAATAGGATTTTATATATACAAATTAGAGTTTTTTGAAATTAAGCATTTGCTTAATATTATCTTTTTTAATATAACTCGGAGATATTTTTATTTTACTTTAACTTTTTATAAAAAAATTAGAGATTTTAAAACTATTGATTTTAATGAAGGAGGACTTTAATTTTAAGAACAAGAAAGAGAATTTTTAATGTTACTCGTTACTTTCTATTATTACTTATTACTTTCTATTGTCGCTTTATTACTATACTATTTTTATTTTTAGCATCTATGATGCTCTTTGAAAAATTACAATTTATAAGGTTGACCGCTCCTTGTGTGATTTTTCCCTTTTTAGCAATCTCGTTATTGCTCTTGCTTAAACTAAAAGCGTAGAAGTAATTTAATCGCTTTTCTGAAAGAAAAGCAACAAGGCGAAGCCTTGTTTAGTTAAAGCCGAAGGCTTTAAGACAGCAACCGTAAGGTTGCAAAAATAATGCTATACATGTACATTGTCCACATTAAAAGTGGTTGACTTTGGACTTTTAGTCCATAAGTCACTTTTAATGTGGCACAATAATAGCACATTTTTAATATAAACGGAGGAAATACGAAGTATTTTAAGTTATTTTAGGTTAAATGCCTAAAATAACTTGTAAAAACGATTTTAAATAAAATTTAAGGATTGGAGGTGAATAACGGTAACTTTAATAAAGTTACAATAAAGATTTAAAGGAGGCTGATAATCATGGGTGGATACAATATGGATTGGCAATTTCGTGAAAGTTTAAAACAGGCAGAAAGTTTTTCCGAGAGCCGACATTCTGCAAAAAGTAATGATAATACAGATACAAAAGAAAAAATCTATAGTAGCGTAACAAAGGACAATTTAAAAGATACTGCAAACCAATTTGCAAAGTATTTAAAAGAAAATTTTAATGAAATAAGACAAGCGAGGTCAATTTCTTCTGAAATGGCTCAATCATTTTTGGACTATAAAGCCAATAATTGTAATCAAAATACAATTTATAGGTATAAAAGCGACTTAGAAAAATTACATACTTGCATAGTAGACAGGTGGTGCAATAAAAACGATAATTTAATGCAACAATGGGAAACTAAAATGCCTATTGCCTTTGAAGGGTTTAAAACTGCTATGCTTAGAGAGGACAAGACTAGAGATATATGGATGGACAATGATAAATTACAAGAGATAAAAGCACACATAAAGGAAAATAGTACAAAAGATACTTTATATAATGCTCTGTGTATAGAAGAAATTCTTGGCTTGAGGGTCGGTGAATTGGCAGACTTGAGAGCAAATGATATACAATTTATAAGCGAAGATAAGGCAATAATTACAATACAAATGCATGATGATACCAAAAAAGACGAAGGTCCCAAAGGTGGAAGAACTAGAGTATTTGAAATAGAAGGACAAGAAAATATTCAAGTTTTAAGAGAAATTATAAATGATAAAGTTGGAGATGAAAAAATTTTAGGAGTAAGCAAAAGTGCATTGCATAAGGCTTGGGAAAGATTACCCGAAAGCATAACAGGAGAATTTAAGTCTGCAAATAGTAGTTATCATGCAATTAGGAAGATGGTCGGTACGGAAATCTACAATACAGCATATACAAAGGCATTAGAAGAATATAAAGAAAAAGGATTAAATGAACAAGATAGTTCACTTCGTGCCGAGAAGGATGCTTTATCAAAACTAAATATCTTCCTCGGACATGGAGAGTCCAGGGATTTACGAAGAGAATATGTTAAAAAGTAGCAGTAAAAACTGCTACTTTTTTGCTGTAAATACGATTTAAGCATTTTTAAAAACACTTTTAAATATAGTAAAATCAAGGGTTTAAGAATTACATTGATATAAATTAATATAAATCTACAGAAGTTAATTTGTATCCACACAACCAGATTTGTATTAATGGCATTAATTTATGTGGAGGCAATTGCCATCTATCCTTACCCTCGTTGAAAGCATTTATTTTGAAAAAATCAATGCTTTTAGCGAGGATTAACGTAGTTTGCAAAATAAAAAAGCACTTAACTAAATTAATAGATAAGTGCTTTAATGAAGAAATTTTTTAAAAAGATAACATTGAATAAGAAACTAATAAGATAATATATTTTATAAAATTCGTTGTCAACTTTTTTAAATTTGTACTTGTCAAATGGAATAATTTATTATAAAATAATTACATTAATTCAATTTCATACATACATAACTTCGGAAAGGGGGAGTGTCTGTATGCAAAGTGATATTAAGACTTGGTTAAATAGTAATGACGATGACCAAACTCTTCAAGAGTTTGTTGATATATTAAAAGAGATAATGTTAACTTCATCAATTGATGAAGTTTTTTTATTTTTTGCATTGTTACTTCTATTTGGTTGAGTTAAAATATTACTGTAATATTAATCTTAAACGAAAGGAGATTACTTATTCCTATGAGTAAGAAGATAATAGAAAATGTTCTAATATACACGAGGGTTAGTACCCAAGAACAAGTAAATGGCTACTCCCTAGACCATCAGAAGAATGAAATAATAGACTACTGTAAGAAAATGGGCTATAACATTGTTGGAACATATACAGATGAAGGTATAACTGGTACAAGCATAGAAAAAAGACCTGGTTTTAAGCAACTACTTAAACATATTGAAAGTGATTCAAATGTAAATGCAATCATAGCATGGAAATTATCACGTTTTAGTCGTAATATGATTGACTTAACAAGGATTTTAGACTTTTTAGAACATTCTAATGTTGCTCTTATTTCTATAACAGATAATATAAATACCTTTGCACCTATTAATAAAATGTTTTGCTATATGGCAGGAATATTTGCTGAAATGGAAAGAGATAATATAATCTCACAAACAAAAGGTGGTATGAAAGAGCGTGCTAAAAAGGGCAAATGGAATGGTGGCATAACTCCTATTGGCTATGATTATAGTAACGATAAACTAATTATTAATGAGGAAGAGGCTGAAACTGTTAAAACAATATTTAATCTATACACTAATGAGAATTGGGGTTATTCTAAAATATGTCAATTCTTGAATAGAAATTTAGATAAATATGCTACAAAAAAAGGTTCAACATGGGCTTATGCCACTATCAAACAAGTATTAGACAACCCAATATTCGCTGGCTACATCAGGTGGGGGGTAAGGGAAGATTGGGCTAAAAAAAGAAGAAAAGGAATTAATAAAGAAGTTCCATTAGAAAAAGGACTTCACAAGGCTATAATAGATGAGGATTTATGGGAAAGGACACAAGCGAAAAGAAAACTTGTTGGGAAGACTCCAACTAAGTTAAGCAATTACACATATATGTTATCAGGTTTGCCAAGGTGTCCCGAATGTGGCTCTGCTATGGTTTCACAAAGAAGTACAAGAACGAATAAAAAGAGCGGAGAAAAAGTAACCTATCGTTATTATGCTTGTTCAAAATGGAATTCACACAAAGGAGATGTATGTCATCCTAACGCTGTTAGAGCAGAAGAACTAGAAAAACAAGTATCTGATAAGATTATTGAATTTATAAATAGTTCTGATATTGCAAGGATATTAGAGAAGGAAATGAAGAAAGAGAGCAATACTAAAGAGATTGAAAATACTATTAAGGACTTAGAAAAACAAATATCTAAATTGCAGAGGAGAAAAGATAATTATACTATAATGCGTGGCGATGGGGAATTATCTAAGGAAGAATATTTAGAAAAAAAAGGTGAGGTTGAAGATGCTTTACTTCCTCTAATTGAAGAATTAAACTTAACTAAACAAAAATTGCAAACTATTAAAGAAAATCAATATACACAAGAAAAATTAACGGTTTTATTAAAGAATTTCGATAAATTATTTAAGAATGCTACTGACGAACAAAAGAAGGTTCTAATGCATAAAACTATTAAAGAAATTAAAATAAATCCATCAGATGATATAAATGAAAGAAGGGCTACTGAAATAACCCTCCGTTTAAAAGAGAATATGCTTAATGAGGACTCTTCTAAAGAAAATTTGTTGTTGCTCACTTGTGATACGGTTCACCTTTAAATATTCTATAATTGTTATTTTATCTTTTGCTTTACTATCCACTTTCGTTTAGTTTTTTCTATTTCGTCGTCAAACGGGCGACGTAAACACTATTTTTACAGCAAAATTTATAGCAAAATAGCTCCAGCAAAAATTGCTAGAGCTATTGGTCTGTAACGGAGAGAGAGGGATTTAGTCAGGGCTGCTTAAACTCGCCATGTCACCATGACAAGCAGCCCGTTGAAGGTCATTTAGACCTTCAACCCCTCGGTACAGATTGCTTTAAAAAACAAAGAAAACTTTGCCGTACCAGGTAAGTTCTCTTCATGGAGTAATTGCTTGAAATCTAATATTTTTTGGCGGAGAGAAGGAGATTTGAACTCCTGGTACGGCTTAGAACCGTACGCCTGATTTCGAGTCAGGTACCATAGACCACTCGGACATCTCTCCTTATTTTGGTTTTAAATTTAAGCTTTTTTAAAACATCTTCCTCGTAATACTAGCACAAAACTAAAATTCCTTCAAGTGCCAGCAAATCTCAGAATTACATACTTTCAAAGGTGTGTTTCTATCCAAAAATCTAGATATATCTAGTACTTTTTTACAAATGGCTCTGTTTTAAATCAGTGTTGATTTTTACACTGATTTAAAACTTCCTTCAGTTCGGGGAGGCCACTGAAAAACTGACAAAATAAAGCCGTCATCGCGAAAGTGATGG
>NZ_JACTOJ010000042.1:0-20113 GCF_032335695.1 Clostridium sp. 19966 | reverse complement strand
GATTCTAACGATATCTTACAAATGCTATTTACATTTGTAAAATCTGCTGGATTTACCTTATATCAAAGAATTGATATTTTTCCTTCTGTTCAATTTTCAAAGACCTTGCTGTATTCATACAGCTTTTATATATTAACACATTCATTTTAACATGTCAACATATTTTTTAATCTTTTTTCGCTTTGCTGAACTTGTTTGCTCACCGCAGCGACATTTAATATAATATCATATAATTTAACCCACCTTACAACGAAATATTCATTTATTTTAATTTATTTTGCTATTAGTTTATTTTTCTTTATATTTCATTATTTATCGCATATTGATACGCTTGGATATGTTTATGTGTTTTTACATGTTTATATATACTTTTTATAGATTATTATATTAATGTAACGGCTCTGTTTTAAATAATTATCGATTTTTAATATATATTTAAACCATAGCCTGAAAAGCCTCTGACTGGCCCATATAAAATATATTTTTATATAAATTGAAAAAAGCGGCTTACGCCGCTTGATCTGTAAAAAATAATCATAATAAATATTTATTATTCTTCTGTAATTTCTTCTTCCTCTTCTTTTTCACCAGCTATTTTTGCAAGAGCAACTATCTGTTCCTCTTCACCAGTTTTCATAAGAGTAACTCCCATAGCACTTCTGCTGGTAGTTGAGATATCTGATACATTTATTCTTATAGCAACACCATTGCTGTTTATAAGCATTAATTCATCATCTTCTTTTACTACTCTAGCGCCCACAAGCTTACCTGTCTTATCTGCCACTTTGTATGTCTTTAAACCTTTTCCACCCCTTGTTTGGATTCCGTATTCCTCCATTTTAGTTCTCTTACCGAATCCATTTTCAGAAACAACAAGAAGTTCTTCATCTGGAACAACTATATCCATTGATACAGCTATGTCATCCTCTCTTAGAGTTACAGCTCTAACACCGCTAGCAGTTCTTCCCATAGGTCTAACATCTTTTTCACTGAACCTTATTGCATATCCCTGCTGAGTCACTATTACAATTTCAGCGTCTCCTCTTGTAACCTTAACCTTAAGAAGTTCATCTGAGTCCCTAAGATTTATTGCTATAAGACCATTCTTCCTTATATTTTCAAATTCGCTAAGTTTAGTTTTCTTTACTAAACCTTGCTTTGTTGTTATTAATAAGTATCCTTCTTCAGTCATATCTTTTATTGCTATAACTGCCTGGATCTTCTCATCAGAAACTAATGGCAATAGATTTACAAGGTTCATTCCTTTTGCAGTTCTTCCTGCATCTGGAATCTCATAAGCTTTAAGTTTATATGCCCTTCCCCTATTAGTAAAGAAGAGTAAGTTTGTATGCGTAGATGTTATAAATATATGCTCAACAAAGTCATCTTCTTTTGTTGTCATCGCCTGGATTCCCTTTCCCCCTCTTCTTTGGGAGGTATAAGTATCTGAAGCTATTCTCTTGATGTATCCTGAATTTGTAAGGGTTATTACAACCTCTTTTTCTTCTATAAGATCTTCTATATCTATATCATAATCGCTCTTTTCGATTATAGTCTTTCTATCATCAGCATATTTAGCTTTTGTTTCTAGAAGCTCATCCTTAATTATCTTAAGAACTAATTCTTCTCTTGTAAGTACATCTCTTAAATGAGCTATGGTCTTCATAAGCTCATTTAATTCTTCTTCAATCTTTTCTCTCTCTAAACCAGTTAATCTCTGAAGTCTCATATCCAGTATAGCCTGAGCCTGTTTTTCAGACAGTCCAAATCTCTCCATAAGGCCATTTCTTGCTATCTCTGTAGTCTTTGAGGATCTTATTAATCTTATAACCTCATCTATATTATCAAGAGCTATCTTTAATCCTTCTAGAATATGTGCTCTAGCTAAAGCTTTATCTAATTCAAACTGAGTTCTTCTTTTTATTACTTCTTGCTGGAAGTTTAAATAATGTGAAAGTATTTGTTTAAGATTGAGAGTTTGTGGCTCATTATCAACCAAAGCAATCATTATAACACCGAAGGTTTCCTGCATCTGTGTATGTTTGTAAAGCTGATTTAATATAACATTTGCATTTGCATCCTTCTTGATCTCTATTACTATTCTCATACCTTCACGGTCTGATTCGTCTCTCAAATCTGATATACCAACTATCTTTTTATCCTTAACAAGCTCAGCAATCTTTTCAATAAGTCTTGCTTTATTAACCTGATAAGGAATCTCTGTCACTATAATCTTATGTCTTCCATTTTCTTCTTCTATTTCAGATTTTGCTCTCTGTACTATTCTTCCTCTTCCTGTTTCATAAGCTTCTCTTATTCCTGCTGTTCCTTTTATTATACTTCCAGTAGGAAAATCGGGCCCCTTTATAACAGTCATAAGTTCCTTTATTGTCACTTCAGGATTATCTATGAGCATGCATACTCCATCAATTACTTCACCTAAATTGTGTGGAGGTATATTTGTTGCCATACCTACTGCTATTCCAGAGGAACCATTTACTAAAAGATTGGGAAATCTAGATGGCAAAACTGAAGGTTCTTTTTCTTCACCATCGAAGTTTGGTACAAAATCTATAGTATTTTTGCTAATATCTCTTAGCATTTCAAGAGCTATTTTGCTCATTCTCGCTTCTGTATATCTCATGGCAGCAGCACTATCACCATCTACAGAACCGAAATTTCCATGGCCGTCTACTAGAGTATTTCTTATAGAGAAATCCTGAGCAAGCCTTACTAATGCATCATAAACAGCAGTATCTCCATGTGGATGATACTTACCCAAAACGTCTCCAACTATTCTCGCACATTTTCTATAGCCTTTATCCGGTGTGAGACCCAACTCATGCATAGAATAAAGAATTCTTCTATGCACCGGTTTAAGTCCATCTCTAACATCGGGTAGAGCACGACCTACTATAACACTCATGGCATAATCTATATAACATGTTTTCATTTCCTGCTTTATATCAACAGAAAAAACTTTGCCTTCATTGTTGTTCATTGAATACACTCCTCTTTAACCCTATATGTCAAGATTAACGACTTTCTTGGCATTTTCTTGTAT
This sequence comes from Clostridium sp. 19966, assembly GCF_032335695.1. Classification (NCBI taxonomy): domain Bacteria; kingdom Bacillati; phylum Bacillota; class Clostridia; order Eubacteriales; family Clostridiaceae; genus Clostridium; species Clostridium sp. 19966. Next base: position 17,049 of record NZ_JACTOJ010000042.1, on the reverse strand, counting down.
AAATTCTCTTCTTGGTTCAACCTTATCCCCCATGAGGATTGTAAATATTTCATCCGCTTCCATAGCATCCTCAATAGCTACCTTACGCAAGGTTCTCTTTTCCGGGTCCATAGTGGTATCCCAAAGCTGAGTTGCGTCCATTTCTCCAAGACCTTTATATCTTTGTATATTGGTATTGTTATCCTTACCACCGATTTCTGAAAGAACTTCATCCAGTTCTTTATCGCTGTATGCATAAATGTCCTTTTTACCTTTTGATACTTTGTAAAGCGGCGGCTGAGCTATATATACATGACCCTGTTCAACTAAATCCTTCATGTATCTATAGAAAAATGTTAATAGTAAAGTTCTTATATGTGCACCATCTACATCCGCATCTGTCATTATTATTATTCTGTTATATCTTATCTTAGATATATCGAACTCATTACCTATACCTGCACCAAAAGCAGTTATCATGGATCTTATTTCTTGGTATCCAAGTATCTTATCCAATCTTTGCTTTTCAACATTCATTATTTTTCCTCTAAGAGGAAGTATTGCTTGGAACCTTCTATTTCTTCCCTGCTTAGCGCTGCCCCCTGCAGAATCTCCCTCAACTAGATAAATTTCGCATTCATCAGGATCCTTTGAGCTGCAGTCTGCTAACTTTCCTGGAAGAGATGTTCTTTCAAGTACAGATTTTCTTGTTAATTCTCTTGCTTTTCTAGCAGCTTCTCTAGCTCTAGATGCAAGAAGAGCTTTATCTATTATTATCTTACCAATAGAAGGATTCTCCTCTAAATAAGTACTTACCTTTTCTCCAACTATATTATCTACTATACTTCTAACCTCGGTATTTCCAAGCTTTGTTTTTGTCTGTCCTTCGAACTGAGGATCAGGTAATTTTACTGAAACTACCGCAGTAAGCCCTTCTCTTATATCATCACCAGACAAATTTTTATCATTTTCTTTTATAAACCCGAACTTCTTTGCGTAATCATTTAACACTCTTGTAAGAGCTGTCTTAAAGCCTGCTAAGTGAGTTCCGCCTTCTACTGTATCTATATTATTAGCAAAAGAAAAAATATTTTCCACGTAACTGTCATTATACTGAAGTGCTATTTCAACAATGTAGTCATCTTTCTTGCCTTCAGCGTAAATTGGTTCGGCATGAAGCCTTTCTTTATTTCTGTTTAAATAATCAACAAAGGATTTTATTCCTCCTTGGTAGCAGTATTCTTCCTTTTTACCTATTCTCTCATCAGTAAGATTAATCTTAATTCCTTTATTTAAGAAAGCAAGCTCTCTAATTCTTTTGGATAATATTTCATAATCGTATTCTGTTACTTCAAAAATTTCTGCATCCGGCTTAAAATGAGTTGAAGTTCCATGCTCCTGAGTTTCCCCTATTTTTTCAAACTCACTTGCTACCTTTCCTCTACGGTAGGATTGCCTCCATATAGCGCCTTCATTTTTAACTGTTACTACACATTCTTCTGAAAGTGCATTAACAACTGAGGCACCAACACCATGAAGTCCTCCTGATATTTTATATCCTCCGCCGCCAAACTTTCCACCAGCATGAAGAACTGTCATTATAACCTCAACAGTAGGTTTTCCCATCTTATGATGTATTCCTACAGGCATACCTCTTCCATTGTCTGAAACTGTTATAGAATTGTCTTCATGTATAACAACGTCTATATCAGTACAAACCCCCTGCATCGCTTCATCTATACTATTATCAATTATTTCATATACTAGATGATGAAGTCCTCTAGGTCCTGTGCTGCCTATGTACATTCCAGGCCTCTTTCTAACTGCCTCTAATCCTTCAAGTACTTGAATCTGACTCTCATCATACACTTGTTTTTCTTGTTCCAAAACGGATTCCTCCTCGCTTACTTCTTCGTATAAAATTATTAAGCCTAATCATTAAAATTTAATTCTGTTCTTTTGCTTAATGTAACAGATGATATTGGAGATAGATATATCTTACTCTTTTTATCAACCTCAGCTATCACAAATGACTTTGGCTGATCTTCTGTAATTTTTTCAACAAAACCATCTTCCTCTGCCATTCTTAAAAACTGTATGGTGTCTGAGCTATAAATTGAAGATTCCATATCAAATATGCCAATGACATCTTTTATAGGAACCACTACATTTTCACCTAAATGAAGAAACATTATTTTCCCTCCTTATCCTGTTGTACTTTTCCATCTTTAACATAAAAAATATTTGCTCTATCATCAATATAAGACTTTATATCCTCTATTCCAGTACAGGTAATTATAGTTTGAACCTGATTTATCGAAGACAGTACATATCTTTTTCTTTTAAGGTCAAGTTCAGACAATACATCATCCAGTAAAAGTATTGGATACTCACCAGTAACCTCTTTTATAATATTTAAAGATGAAAATTTTATAGTTAGGATAGAGGTTCTTTGCTGTCCTTGTGAGCCGAAACTTCTCGTGTCTACACCATTTATATATATATCAAAATCATCTCTGTGAGGACCTACAGATGTCATTTTTTTTTCAATATCTTTTTCCCTATTCCTTATAAGGTTTTCCAACAAATCATGTTTTAAATCATCATAAGATTTAAAATGACATATATATTTAAATTCTATATTTTCTTTGTCTTCAGTAATCTCTTTATGTATATCATTACCGAATTCATTGAGCTTTTTTATATACCACAGCCTTTTTTTTATTATGTACTCTGCAAATGAACTCAGCTGCTCATCGTATATATCTAGGATAGCTCTGTCTACATTTCTTCCCTTTAATGTTATATTCCTCTCAGTGAGCACTTTATTATATTGTACTAAATTGTAGTAATATCTTCCATCAAGCTGGCAAAGTTCCATATCTAAAAATCTTCTTCGGTTTCCTGGAGATTCTTTTATTATTTTAAGATCTTCAGGAGAAAACATAACTACCGCACAATTTCCCATAAGTTCTGATATTTTGTTTATTTTTATAGAGTTTATATTTATAGCTTTTTTGCCCTCTTTTAAAATCTTGATTTCTATTTTTTTATCAAGTCTTTCCCTTATTACCTGAAGTTTTATAAATGCCTCATTTTCATCCCATTTTATAAGTTCCTTGTCTTTACTTGTTCTATGAGATTTACCAAAGCTGCAATAATAAATACTTTCAAGTATATTGGTTTTTCCCTGAGCGTTATCTCCTATAAAAACATTGACATTAGAACAAAGCTCTACCAAAAGCTGTTTATAATTTCTGTAATTCAACAATTGAAGATATTTTATATACATAAAAGCACCTTTGTGATATCTTATTTATTTTGTACATACATATATATTATATCACAAAAATGAATTTCATTTAATTTTATAAAAATTTTCATCAAATTCTATGGTATCTCCAGTTCTGAGTTTTCTTCCTCTCCTTGTTTCTGTTTCTCCATTTACTTTAACCTCTCCGTCCATGATATAGGCCTTTGCTTCCGAACCAAGAGATGCTTCTCCACACCATTTTAAAAATGAATCTAATTTTATAAATTCAGTATCAATTTGTACTTCTTTTATATTTTTCATATAACAACACCTCTTTTCTTTTAATATCAATGTTTCCCCTAATTATTGGCAAACCCCTTGAAGCACACTAAAATGCATTCAAAGGGATGTAAATCAAGTTAATATTGCTGTATATTTATACAAAGCAATATTGTATAAATATACATGTTTTCTTTTAAATTATACTCTAGTTATTTAATAACCTTACAGGTAAAAGCAGATAGGTGCAATTATTAACTTCCTTATTTTTTACAACGCATGGATTTACTGCGCTGCTAAATTCCATGGTTATTTCTTCCTCTTCCATTATTTTAAACACATCGATCATATACTTTGAGTTAAATGCAATTTGAAGAGGTTGGCCTTGCAAAATTATAGAAAGCTCTTCTTTAACCTTTCCCAATTGAGAATTTGATGTAATTATAAGATTATCTTCTTCTATATTTAATTTTATAAGATTAGTATTACCTTCCTTAGCCATGAGGGAAGCTCTTTCGATACAATTTAAAAGTTCAGATCGTTTTGCTGTTATTTTCAAATTGAATTCTTCAGGAATTATTGAATTATAATTTATATATTCTCCTTCTAAAAGCCTAGATATTACTTTTGTCTCATTTATAGTTATTAAAATATGATTTCTTGAAAAAGTAATACTTACATTTTCTTGATTGTCATCTAATATTTTAGATATTTCATTTAAAGTTTTTCCTGGTATTACTACTTTTATCTCTTGTTCACTCTCTATATATTCACTTCTAAGTGCTAGTCTAAAACCATCTAGAGCTACCATATTCAATTTGTTATTTTTTACTTCAAAAAGTACTCCAGTAAGTATCGGTCTAGTTTCGTCTTGCGCTACAGCAAAAATAGTACCTTTTATCATATTTTTTAAAGTTCCTTGTGGAACATTGAATACATTGTTTTCATCTTCTATTTCTGGAATTGTAGGGTAATCATTAGCATTCATATGCATTAGAGTAAATTTTGATTTTTGGCAGGATATTTGTAAGGTATTGTTCTCTAAAGTAGATATTTCTACATCGTCATTGGGAAGTTTTCTTATTATTTCTCCAAAAAGCTTTGCATCAACTACTATTGCTCCGGATTCTATAACCTCAGCTGCACATTTGGTTTCTATACTTAAATCTGTATCTGAACCTATAAAAGTTATGCTATCATTCATCGCACTTAAAAAAAGTCCTTCAAGAACTGGTAGTGTAGATTTTCCTGTTACAGCTTTTTGTGCTACAGATATAGCATCTTGAAGTATATTTTTTTTACATAAAAATTTCATAAGGGTACCTCCTGATAAAATATGTTGATATCTTTATAAACAATCTACTATCTGTAATAGAAGATTAGGTAAATAAAATAATTAGTAGTAATAGTAATAAGTGATGTGATTATGTGGATAAGTATCTTAAAGCCTTAAAAAACAATAAAATTAGAGCAAAAATAATTGTGGATAAGGTAATAATAAATCAGAAAACTTATCCACAGTTAGTTTTTAAAAAAAAGCACATATTTTTTATCCACATATATACACAAGTATATTAAAAACAAATGTTAATTATTTTTGAGTAATTTTTTTGGTCAAATCATTTATAGCATTTTGAAGTGCTTCATCACTTTGAAGACTATCAGATATTTTCTCGTAGGCATGTATAACCGTAGTATGATCTCTTCCTCCGAACTCCTCGCCTATTTTAGGAAGGGACATATCTGTAAGTTTTCTACTTAAATACATAGCTATTTGTCTAGGAAATGCTACATTTCTAGTACGTCTTTGAGACTTAAAATCATCTATCTTAAGATTATAATAGCTTGATACTATGTCTTGTATAAGATCTATAGTTATGTGTTTAGATTGCTTATTTGATATTATGTCCTTAAGCGCTTCAGATGCAAGATCTACGCTTATCTCCTTATTTGTAAGAGAAGAGTAAGCTACAATTCTAATGAGAGCACCTTCTAATTCTCTGATATTTGATTTTATTTTTGAAGCTATATAAACCATAACTTCATTAGGAATATTTAATTTTTCTACATCTGCTTTCTTTTTTAATATAGCTATTCTTGTTTCGAAATCTGGAGGCTGGATATCAGCTATAAGTCCCCATTCAAAACGAGATCTAAGTCTATCTTCTAATGTAGGAATTTCTTTTGGAGGCCTATCACTAGATAAAATAATTTGTTTATTTGCCTCATGAAGCGCATTAAATGTATGGAAAAATTCTTCCTGAGTTCTTTCTTTTCCAGCTATAAATTGAATATCATCAATTAGAAGTATATCCACATTTCTATATTTATTTCTAAATTCCACATTTTTATCGTCTTTAATAGAATTTATTAATTCGTTGGTAAATTTTTCGGATGAAACATACACTACTTTGGCGTTCTTATTGTTTTGTAATACATAATGGCCTATAGCGTGCATTAGATGAGTTTTTCCAAGTCCCACTCCTCCATAAATAAAAAGAGGGTTGTATGCTTTTGCTGGAGATTCGGCTACAGCCAGCGATGCAGCATGAGCAAACCTATTGCTATTACCTATAACAAAAGAATTAAAGGTGTACTTAGGGTTTAAAGTTGCGGTCATCTCATCAGTAACTTGTATATTTTTTTTAGGTGTACTCTCTTTTTCTTCTACCTCAGCTGTTTCTTCTGATATAATTGAAAATTCTATGAGGTAGTCCTTAGATGCAATTAATTTTATGGCATTTTTTAATAAATCCTTGTAGCGAGTGTCTAAAATTTCCTTAGTAAAATCATTAGGTACACCTAATTTTAAAGTATCTTCAGAAATACTTAGAGGAACTGCACTCTTTATCCAAGTATTAAAACTTACTTCTGTAAGCTCGCCTTTAATTATATTTAATGTTTTTTCCCATAGTTCATATAATTGGGCGCTCATCCCTTATCCTCCAGTCTAAACTAAATAATATTATATAGATATAAATACAAAAATTTGAAGTTAACTTGATAAAAAGCTTACTAAAAACCTTTGATGAAAAAATTATTAAAAAAATAATAAACAAAGTTATCAACAAGAATATATCTACTTTATGATTTGTTGACAAAAGAAAACAAAATTATTCACATGTTGATATTTTTCTTGAAAAAAAAATAAGTAAAAAGTTATTCACAATTAACATAAAAAAAATAATAACAGTAAAAAATACTGATTAATTCAAGTAAATACGGTAAAAATAATACTGAAATATAAAATAATACTCAGATATTGAACAAGTTATGCACAAAGTTATCAACACCTGTGGATAACTTTTAAAAATTATAAACAATTCACAGTTCATTCTTAATAATAACAAAACATAGGTATGTATTCAAGAAGTTATCCACAAAAAAGAAATAAATAATTAATATTATCAACAGAATCATTATATTGACATATAAATTGGGTACATATATAATTATAAAGTAAAACTATAATTAATTAAGATAGTAAGTATATTGCTATAAACACCAGCTATAAAGGGGGTGCAGTATTTATGTTCATGACATATCAGCCAAAAAAGAAGCAGAGAAAAAGAGAACATGGCTTTAGAAAGAGAATGAGTACTCTTTCAGGAAGAAACGTTCTTAAGAGAAGAAGACAAAAAGGTAGAAAAAGATTGACAGCATAAGGGCCGCTTAAGTGGCCTTTTTCTGCAATTGCAGGAAAAAGGAGCCGGATATTCTAATGAAAGAAGAAAGATTACGTAAAAATGTAGAATTTAGAACCGTTTATAGGAGAGGTAAATCTTTTTCTACTGAATTGTTGGTGCTTTATATTTATAGAAATAATAGAAATGTATCTAATAATATAGATTTAAATAGAGTTGGGATATCAGTAAGCAAAAAAGTTGGAAAGAGTGTTATAAGAAGCCGTGTAAAGCGGCTTATATATGAAAGTTATAGATTAAACAGTGATCATATTAAAAAAAGATTTGATTTGGTTTTCGTTGCTAGAACAGCCGCTAAGGATAAAAGTTATAGTGAGATAAAAGATTCTATGCTAAAATTATTTAAAAAGGCAGGCCTTAATAACAATGAAAAAATTACTAATAATAATAATTAAGTTTTATAGAAAGAAAATTTCTCCTCTAAAAAGACCGTCCTGTAGATTTTACCCTACGTGTTCTCAGTATGCCCTTGAAGCTATAGAAAAGTATGGAGCAGCAAAGGGTGGGTATATGGCAATTAGGAGAATTTTGAAATGTCATCCTTTTAATGACGGAGGATACGATCCCGTTAAATAAAAATCAGGAGGTAAAAGGAGTGCAATACATAACAAACTTTTTAACCACATTATTTGAATATGTTCATTCTTTTGTAAAAATATTTATTAGTGATAGAGGATATTCCTACGGATTTACAATAATATTATTTACAGCAATTATAAAAACAATATTATTACCTGTTTTTATCAAACAAACTAAATCAACTGCTAAAATGCAGGAAATTCAGCCTAAAATGAAAGAAATCCAAACTAAGTATAAAAATGATCCTCAAAAAGCTCAAATGGAGATGTCTAAGCTTTACAAGGAGTCAGGAGCTAATCCTTTTGGAGGCTGCTTACCACTTATTCTTATTTGGCCTGTTTTTGCAGCTATGTATGCTATTATAAGACATTTAGATTTAAATGGACTGTCCTTTACATTTATAATACCTGATTTGGGAAAAGCACATAATGTGACTCTCGCTGTTTTATCAGCAATAATATCTTATGTATCTATGTCAATAACCATGAACAATATGGAAGAGACTCAGGCAAAAACTATGAAAACAACTAATATATTCATGACAGTATTCACAGGATACATAACTTACACTGTACAATCTGGACTTGGCGTTTACTGGGTAGCAAACGGATTTTTTCAATTACTCCAGAATCTTTTTATGAAGAAGATGGGATATATAGGCGGGGCTAAAAAGACTGTAGAAGCGGAAACTGCCACTGATAAGCTTCAAGGTAAAAAGCTGAATCCAAACAATAAAAATAATAAGAAGAGAAAGTAACAACTTTTATCATTTATAAGGTGGGTGCATAGGGTATGAAAAGTATTGAAATGACTGGTAAGACAGTTGAGGAAGCTGTAAAAAATGCTCTTTTAGAACTTAACCTAACTGAAGATAAGATTGAAGTAGATATAATTGAAGAGGGAAGCAAGGGGTTATTTAAAATAATTGGAGCTAAGCCTGCTAAAATTAAAGTAACAATAAAAGATAGCTTTGCAGATATGGCTAAAAACTTTATACAAGAAGTTTTAGATAAGATGTCAATAACGGCAGATATAAATATTAAGGAAGAAAACAGAACCTTAAAAATTAATTTGTCTGGACCAGATATGGGAGTTATTATAGGCTATAGAGGAGAAACTTTGGATTCTCTGCAGTATTTAACTAGTCTAGTGGTTAATAAAAATCATGAAAATGAGTATATAAGAGTCTTGCTGGATATAGAAAACTATAGAGCAAAACGAGAGGATACGCTGAAAAGACTAGCAGAAAAAACAGCATATAGGGTTAGAAAGACAGGCAGAAGCTTTAGGCTTGAGCCTATGAATCCATATGAAAGAAGAATTATACATTCAACTCTCCAAAATAATCCTTACGTAGATACCACAAGTGAAGGGGACGAACCATATAGGAGAGTAGTGGTAGATTTGAAGAAAGCCTAAAAGGGCTTTCTTTTTAATTAGCTATGTTTTAGAAAACTTTGGTTAGGGTTAGAGTTACGGGTTAAACTATATGACAAGGCTATGTTTTAAAATACGAGGTGAAAATAATGAAAGAATTTGATACTATTGCAGCTGTTGCTACAGGAATTGGAGAAGGTGGCATTTCAATAATAAGAGTTTCAGGAGATAAGGCTTTAAAAATAGTTTCTTCAGTTTTTATAGGAAAAGGCGGCAGAAGTTTAGAGGATATTAAATCATATACAATGAGATATGGGTATATAATTGATAAGGAAAATAATGAAAAATTAGATGAAGTTATAGTGAGCTACATGAAGGGACCTAAGAGTTTTACAGCTGAAGATGTGATTGAGGTAAATTGTCATGGGGGGCTAGTTGCTACTAATAGGATTTTGGAAGAGATAGTAAGAAGCGGTGCCAGAATTGCTGAGCCTGGAGAGTTTACCAAAAGGGCATTTTTAAATGGACGAATAGACTTGAGTCAGGCTGAAGCTGTAATTGATATAATCAGAGCGAAAACAGAAATTTCCATGAAGTCTGCGGTTATGCAGGCTCAAGGTCGAATTTCCCAGGAAATAAACAAAATAAGAAATAAGCTTTTAGGGGTAATAGCTCATATTGAAGCAACTGTAGATTTTCCAGAAGATGATTTAGAAGAGATAACAGGACAAAAAGTTAAGATCGATATAAAAGAGATTAAACAGTATATTGATGAAATAATTGCAACAGCTAATGAAGGCAAAATAATAAGAGAAGGAATAAATGTTGTAATAGTAGGAAAGCCAAATGTAGGAAAATCTTCTCTTCTTAACGCACTCATAATGGAAAACAAAGCTATAGTTACAGATGTGCCAGGCACAACCAGAGATGTTATTGAAGAATATATAAGCATAGGCGGCATTCCGTTAAAAATAATTGATACTGCAGGAATAAGAGATACAGAGGATACCGTTGAAAAAATAGGTGTAGAAAAGTCAAAGGAAAAGATGGAAGAAGCGGATCTTATAATTTTTATGCTGGATAATAGCAGAGAATTAGATGATGAAGATAAATCTATAATAAAGAAAATAAAGGATAAAAAGTATATAGTTCTACTTAACAAGGTAGATTTGGAAACAAAGCTAGATTTTAATCAGTTGAAGGATTTAAATAAAGACAATATAATTGAAATATCTGCACTAAAAGGTATGGGCATTGATAATATAAAAAATATCATTAAGAAAATGTTTTTTAATGGAGAAATAAGGCCTTCAGAAGTTTTAGTAACTAACAGCAGGCACAAAGAAGCTTTAATAAGAGCTTCAGAGAAATGCGATGCAGCACTTAAGACGCTTGAAGGCGGATTGCCTATAGATTTGGCATCTATAGATGTAAGAAGTGCTTGGGAAAATTTGGGGCAAATAACAGGGGATACGCTTGAGGAAGATTTGCTAGATAAAATATTTTCTGAATTTTGTATAGGAAAGTAGGTATACTTATGAAATATTATGCTGGAGAATATGACGTAATTGTAATAGGCGCAGGGCATGCTGGATGTGAAGCTGCTTTGGCAGCTGCTAGAATGGGATGCAAAACCCTCGTATGTACAATGAATTTAGACAGTATAGCCATGATGCCTTGCAATCCTAATGTAGGGGGCACTGCTAAGGGTCACCTAGTTAGAGAGCTTGATGCATTGGGCGGAGAGATGGCCATTAATATAGATCACACTTTCATACAATCAAGAATGTTAAATACTTCCAAGGGACCGGCAGTTCATTCTTTGAGAGCGCAGGCTGATAAGAAAAAATATCAAGAGAGAATGAAAAAGGTTTTGGAGGATCAGCATAATCTGTCTATAAGGCAGGTTGAAGTAGTAACAGTAGAGGTTGAAAATGGATCAGTTACTGGAATAACAACTAAAAATGGAGCATTTTTTAGATCAAATGTGGTAGTAATGGCTTCAGGCGTTTATTTAAAGTCTAGAATCATTATTGGAGAAGTAAGTTACAGTGGAGGTCCCAATGGATTATTTCCAGCAAATGAACTATCAAGTTCATTAATAAGCTTAGGAATATCTATAAGAAGATTTAAAACTGGAACACCTTCTAGAATCCACAAGAGATCCGTAGATTTTTCAAAAATGTCCGAGCAAAAAGGGGACGAAAAAATAGTTCCATTTTCCTTTATGACAGATAAATTGGAAAGAGATCAAATATCATGTTATTTAACTTATACAACTGCAGATACGATTAAGATTATAAGGGAGAATATATCAAGATCACCAATGTACAATGGAAGTATCGAAGGAATTGGCCCAAGATATTGTCCTTCCATAGAAGATAAGATAGTTAAATTTCCAGATAAGGGTCAGCATCAAATATTTATTGAACCAGAAGGCGAAAACACTAATGAGATGTATGTACAAGGATTATCAAGTTCACTTCCAGAGGATGTTCAGCTTGATATGCTTCATTCTGTCATTGGACTTGAAAATGCTGAATTAATGAGAACAGCTTATGCCATTGAATATGACTGCATAGACCCTACACAGCTTAAGTTAAGCCTTGAGTTTAAAAATATTAATGGTTTATTTGGGGCTGGTCAGCTTAACGGTACTTCAGGATATGAGGAAGCTGCTGCTCAAGGAATAATTGCTGGAATAAATGCAGCATTAAAAGTTAAAAATAGAGAGCCTCTTATTTTGAGCAGATCCGATGCTTATATAGGCGTATTAATAGACGATTTAGTAACAAAAGGAACAAACGAGCCTTATAGAATGATGACTTCTAGGGCAGAATATAGATTGTTGTTAAGACAGGACAACGCAGATTTGAGATTGACTCAATTAGGTTATGCTGCAGGATTAGTAAGTGAAGAAAGATATGCTAAATTTATTAATAGAAAGAATACTATAGAGAATGAACTGGATAGAATTAAGAAGGTAAATATAACTGGTAAAAAAGAAGTAAATGAATTTTTGATTTCTTTAAATTCAGCTGATCTTAAAAAGCCTATATCTTTATATGAACTTATAAAGAGACCGGAACTTAATTATAATAGTGTAGCTTCTTTGGATGCTGAAAGACCAGAGTTAAGTGACGATATAATTGAGCAAATAGATATAACGGCTAAATATGAAGGTTATATCGAAAAGCAGATGGAACAGGTTGATCAATTTAAAAAATTTGAAAATAGAAAACTGCCTCAAGATATAAATTATGATGATGTTAAAAGTTTAAGAATTGAAGCTAAGCAAAAACTATCCAAAGTAAAACCGGAAAATATAGGTCAAGCATCTAGAATATCAGGTGTTTCTCCTGCAGATATAAATGTTCTTATGATTCACCTAGAGCAAATTAATCGAAAATCTGTATCTTAAAATAGCCTTTGTATAAAAATAAAGTAGTTTTGGAGGCTCAATTATGAAATATTATGATATAATGGAAGAAGCTTTTAATAATGAAGGAATTGAATTTAATGAGCATAAATATAATTTGTTTATTAAATATATGGCATTAATAAAAGAATGGAATGAAAAGATAAATCTGACAGCAATAACAGAAGAAGAAGATATAATAAAGAAACATTTTATTGATTGCATAAAGTGTTTCAAATTTAAGAAAATGTTTGATTTAAAAAATATAATAGATGTAGGAACTGGAGCTGGTTTTCCAGGAATTCCCATAAAAATTGCAGATGAAAGCAAAAATGTTACATTGTTAGATTCTTTAAATAAGAGAGTAAATTTCTTAAATGAAGTGATAAATGATTTGGATTTAAAAAATATAACTACTTACCACAGCAGAGCAGAAGATTTAGCAATTAAAAAAGGATTTAGAGAAAGCTATGATGGAGTTTTTTCTAGAGCAGTAGCTAATATGTCTGTTTTAAGTGAATTCTGCCTTCCTTACGCAAAGGTTGGAGGATACTTTATAGCTCTTAAAGGACCTGCAGTAGAAGGGGAAATTCAAGAGGCTGAAAATGCCATAAAAGTTTTAGGTGGTAAGATAGAAGAGATAATTCCTGTAGAAATCGAAGAAACTGATTTAAAGCATAATATTGTAATAGTCAAAAAAGTAAAAAATACGCCACCACAATATCCAAGAAAAGCAGGAACTATAAACAAAAAACCGATAAAATAGTATTTTTAATAAAAAAAATTATTATTATGTCAGAAAAATTTTACTTATAAAAAGAGGATTTTTTTAACTTAAGGAGAAAATATATTTTAAGCATTAAACTTACAAATAAAGGGATGGGATAATATGCAGAATGAAATTGTTAACTTACAACCAGATAAGATTGTACCTAACTTGTATCAACCAAGAAAGTTTTTTGATGAAGATGCAATTGAGGAATTAGCACAATCAATAAAAGAGCATGGTATTATTCAACCTTTATCTGTCAGAAAAATAGGACAAACTTATGAATTAGTAGCTGGAGAAAGAAGACTTAGAGCTGCTAAAAAAATTGGATTAGAATTTGTTCCAGTAATTATAATTGATATTAGTGACAAAGAATCTGCTGCTATTGCATTATTAGAAAATTTGCAGCGCGAAGATTTAAATTATATAGAGGAAGCAGAAGCTTATTTTAATTTAATAAAAGAGCATTCTTATACTCAGGAGAAGTTAGCTGAAACAATCGGAAAAAAACAATCGACGATAGCAAATAAATTAAGGATCTTAAAACTATCTGAAAAGGTTCGCTCAACATTATTAGAAAATGGACTCACTGAAAGACATGCTAGAGCTTTGTTAAAATTGGATTCTGAAGAGGAACAAATAAGAATCTTAAGCATAGTGATCGATAAAGGATTGAATGTTAAAGAAACTGAAAATCTAATCGAGAAAGAATTAACTAAGAATATTCTTAAGGATAAAAAGAATAAGATAAAGGGAATATTTACTTCTAAAGTATACATTAACACTATAAAACAAGTATTTGATAAATACGGTATATCGGCGCAATATAGATCTAAGGAATTAGATGATTGTATTGAAGTTACCATAAAAATACCCAAAAGTAATTAAAAAAAATGTTTCACGTGAAACAACCGTTTTAAGCGGTTGTTTTTTTGTGTTTTAAAAGTATATTGTATAAAGCCTATATAACCTTGAAGCATATTATATAACTTATTGATGAAATTTAAAGACTCGTTGTTATAGTTGCGTTATTTGTTGGTGTTAAAATACATTTGTTCTTTTCTTAGAAAAATGGCACAAAATATAAAGCTTAAATTTATTAAATTACGTATAAAAATATTGAGGATACATATATAATTTATTAGCTGACAAAAATTTATGATATATAAATTAAATAATTCTTTAAAAATAATATAATTAAATATATAATAATATTATGTGTAAAGAAAGGAGGTGGACAGCTCACAGAATTATTTGATTCTTTAGGGCAGTTAATATGAAAACTATATGTATATTCAATCAAAAAGGTGGAGTTGGAAAAACCACTACAAATATTAATTTATGTGCTTACCTTGCAATGGAAGGCTTCAAAGTATTAACAATCGATATAGATCCACAAGGAAATACAACAAGTGGTTTGGGGTTTGATAAGAAGAAAATAAGTAGTTCGGTATATGATGTACTTACAGGTGATGCAACAATAGATGAAGTTATAAAAGAATGCGAACTTATAAAAAATCTTCATATTGCACCATCCACCATGGAATTAGCAGGGGCGGAAGTAGAGTTAATAGACAAAATGAGCAGAGAGTCCATTTTAAAGAATAAGTTGGATAGTTTAAAAAGTAAATATGATTTTATATTTATTGATTGTCCACCATCGTTAGGATTTCTTACAATTAATGCACTTACAGCAGCAGATTCCGTATTAATACCTATTCAATGTGAATTTTATGCGTTAGAAGGCGTTGGTCAGCTAGTAAATACTATACAACTTGTAAAAAAATCTTTGAATAAAGATATAGATGTAGAAGGAGTAATTATGAGTATGTATGATAGTAGGACAAACTTATCTAATGATGTAGTTACTGAGGTGAAAAAGTATTTTAAGGATAAAGTTTATACTGCAACTATACCTAGAAATATAAGATTAGCCGAGGCACCAAGCTTTGGAATGCCTATAATGCTTTATGATGATAAATGTAGAGGGGCGGAAGCTTACGAAGCGCTGACGAAAGAATTTCTTAAAAGGCAATAACAAAGGATGGTGATAATATGGCAGTTAAAAAACATGGATTAGGAAAAGGATTGGGAGCTTTAATTCCTCAGGAGGAAACAAACGAGGGAACATCTTTAAATTTATTAGATATAAACCTGATAAAAGCTAATGATGAGCAGCCAAGAAAATTTTTTGATGAAGAAAAATTATCTACTTTGGCTTCATCAATAAAAGATCACGGTATGATACAACCTATTGTACTCAGAAAAGAAGGAGACTTTTATGTTATTGTAGCTGGTGAGAGAAGATGGAGAGCTGCAAAACTTTTGGGTATAAAAGAAGTTCCTGTAATAATAATGGATATTACGGATAAGGAATTATTAGAGGTTTCATTAATAGAGAACATACAAAGAGAGGATTTAAACCCTGTAGAAGAGGCTAATGCATATAAAAAATTAATTATTGATTTTAAACTTACTCAAGAAGAATTAGCATCAAGAGTAGGTAAATCAAGAACGGCTATAACTAACTCAATGAGGCTTTTAAATTTAGATTCAAGAGTTCAAGGATATTTAATAGATGGAGTTATCAGTGAAGGGCATGGAAGGGCATTGCTTGGCATAGAGGATAAAGATAAACAATACGAGGTAGCTCAGAAGATTATAGATGAAGCATTAAATGTTAGGCAGACAGAAGCTTATATTAGGTCTATGAATGTGAATAAAATAAAACCAAAGAAAAATGCAAATCAGAATGATCCATATATTAAGGACTTAAAAGGAAAACTTGAAAATTATTTTGGAACAAAAGTAGAACTTCTTTCTAAAAACCAGGACAAGGGTAAAATAGAAATTGAGTATTATTCCAAGGATGATTTGAATAGAATATTAGAATTGATAAATATAGATTTATAAAATGTTTCACGTGAAACAAATTGGAGGTATGACGGATGGGTGATTTATTTACAACATTTAAGGATTTTGTTCCATATATAGTTATAGGTTTAATTGTTATAATAATATTATTATTTATTTTAATTCTTACACTTATAAGTTCCATAAATAAATTAGAGAAAAAATATAGAAAATTTATGAGGGGAGCTAATAATAAGAGCATAGAGGAATTAGTTTTATCATATGAAGATAAGATTGATGAAGCTGTTAAAGTTTGTGATGAAACCAAAAAATCTGTAGAGAGTATATCAACATACTTAAATGGATGTTTACAAAAGGTAGCGATAGTAAGATATAAAGCCTTCGAGGATGTAGGGAGCGATTTGAGTTTCTCTATTGCTATTCTTGATGGTAACAATGATGGAATGATATTAACAGGCATTTATGGAAGAAATGATAGTACAACCTATGCTAAGCCAATAGATAAAGGATTATCTAGATACGATTTATCTGAAGAAGAGAAACAAGTTTTAAATGAAGCAATAAATAAAGCTTAAAAGATAATCTTATAAAATAAAGAAATACTTTAAAATAGAATACAATAAATAAAGGCTATGTTTTAAAAGAATGTTGATAAAGGCATTTTTCGTAATGGCATGGTTTCTTTCAGAACCCATGGGATGAACTCAAACGATAATATCAACATTTTAAAACATAGCCTCCCGAACTGAGGCCACTGAAAAACTGACAAAATAAAGCCGTCATCGCGAAAGTGATGGCGCTTTTACTTTTCATCCAT